>NZ_JACARK010000817.1:0-551 GCF_013386655.1 Pseudomonas sp. K5002
CAGGGTTTGTGCAGCGAACCGCTGACCCGCATCGGCCTGTCCGCCACGCAAAAGCCCATCGAGGCGGTGTCGCGCTTTCTGGTGGGCACCGGCCGGCCTTGCGAGATCGTCGATATCGGCCACGCACGCCCACGGGACCTGGATATCGAAGTGCCGCCGGTGCCGCTGTCGGCCGTCATGGCCAACGACGTGTGGGAGCTGGTCTACGACCGCCTCGCCGAACTGGCCAGGCAACACCGCACCACGCTGATTTTCGTCAACACCCGGCGCCTGGCCGAACGCCTGGCCCGGCACTTGAGCGAGCGCCTGGGCAAAACCGCCGTCGCCGCCCACCACGGCAGCCTCGCGAAGGAAATGCGCCTGGACGCCGAACAACGGCTCAAGGCCGGTGAGCTGCAGGTGTTGATCGCCACTGCGTCGCTGGAACTGGGGATTGATATCGGCGATGTCGACCTGGTGTGCCAGATCGGCTCGCCCGGCTCGATCAACGGTTTTCTGCAACGGGTCGGACGCTCCGGGCATCAGGTCGGCGGCACGCCCAAGGGCCGGTT
>NZ_JACARK010000818.1:0-683 GCF_013386655.1 Pseudomonas sp. K5002
TCTGCAACGGGTCGGACGCTCCGGGCATCAGGTCGGCGGCACGCCCAAGGGCCGGTTGTTCGCCACCACCCGTGACGACCTGATCGAATGCGCCGCCCTGCTCGACTGCGTGCGCCGGGGCGAGCTGGACACCTTGCTGATTCCGGTTGCGCCGCTGGATGTGCTGGCCCAGCAGATCATCGCCGAAGTCAGCTGCCAGGAATGGCAGGAACAGGCCCTGCTCACGCTGATCCGCCGCGCCGCGCCCTACGCCGAGCTGGATGAGCGTCACTATCAGGCACTGCTGCAAATGCTCGCCGAAGGCTACAACGGGCGCCAGGGCCTGCGCAGCGCCTACCTGCACCGCGACGCCATCACCCGCACCCTGCGTGGCCGGCGGGGCGCCAAGCTCACCGCCGTGACCAGCGGCGGCACCATCCCCGACAACGCCGACTACAGCGTGCTGCTTGAGCCGCAGAGCCTGAACATCGGCAGCGTCAACGAAGACTTCGCGGTGGAAAGCATCGCCGGCGATATCTTCCAGCTGGGCAACACCTCCTACCGCATCCTGCGAGTGGAACCCGGCAAGGTGCGGGTCGAGGATGCCCACGGCCAGCCGCCGACCATTCCGTTCTGGCTCGGCGAAGCACCGGGGCGCAGCGCGGAGTTGTCGTTTGCCGTGGCGCGTTTTCAGGGGCAACTGG
>NZ_JACARK010000819.1:0-1750 GCF_013386655.1 Pseudomonas sp. K5002
GATCGTCAGCGTCGGGCGACTGGGCGACCTGATGGGCCGCAGCCGCCTGCTCTTGGCCGGGTTGTTGCTTTTCACCGTTGCCTCGGCCCTGTGCGGCATGGCTCCGTCCCTCGGGCTGTTGATTGCGGCCCGCGCCCTGCAAGGCCTGGGCGCGGCGGTCATGATGGCGATGACCATGGCGCTGGTGGGCGGCACCGTGACCAAGAAACGCACCGGCCGCGCCATGGGATTGCTGGGCACGATGTCGGCCATGGGTACCGCGCTGGGGCCAAGCCTTGGCGGGGTGTTGATCGCGGGGTTTGGCTGGCGCGCGCTGTTTTTCATCACCGTGCCGCTGGGTGTGCTGACATTTGCCCTCGCCCGGCGCTATCTGCGCGTCGACCGCCATGGGCTACAGCCCGCGCAATCCGGGTTCAGTTTCTTGTCGACTTTACGGGATTCAACGCTAAGCGCTGGCCTGGCCATGAGCGCGCTGGTATCGGCGGTGATGATGGCGACCTTGGTGGTCGGGCCCTTCTACCTGACCCACGGTGCAGGCCTCGACCCTGCCTGGATGGGCCTGACAATGGCAGTCGGGCCCTGCGTTTCGGCATTGACGGGCATCCCTGCGGGACGTTTGACCGACCGTTTCGGCTGCGGCCCGATGACCATCGCCGGGCTGCTGGCGATGCTGGCGGGCTGCCTGCTGCTCTCCCTGGCGCCGCTGAACCTTGGGGTTGCCGGGTATATCACCCCGCTGATCATCCTCACCCTCGGCTACGCCCAGTTTCAAGCCGCCAACAACACCGCCGTGATGAGCGACGTACTGGCAGACCGCCGTGGCGTGATCGCCGGCTTGCTTAATCTGTCGCGCAATCTGGGCCTGATCGCCGGGGCTTCGGCCTTGGGCGCAGTGTTTTCGCAGGTTTCAGGTGACCTCTCCACGGCCACTCCCGGCGACGTGGGAAGTGGGATGCAAGCCACGTTCGGCGTGGCATTGGCACTGATTGGTGCAGGTCTTTTCCTGGCCCTGCGCACCCGCCTCGGCACCACACCTGTCTTGACAAGGTAAAATCGTAACGACTATTGTCTGACAACCTGATTATCAAGGTTTTCCCATGCTTGAGCTCCAGCGCCCTGATTCGCTCGTTATGCGCGTTGTCAGCGCCATTCGTGCAGAAATCGATTCCGGCCAACTGGCACCCGAAGCGCGCCTGCCCACCGAACAGCAACTGGCTGAACAACTCAATGTCAGCCGTTCGGTGGTGCGCGAAGCGATTGCCCAGCTCAAGGCCGACGGCGTACTGACCGCACGGCGTGGCCTCGGCTCATTTATCTCGCAAACCCCGGCCGGCACCGTGTTCCGCTTCCCGGAAAAAAACGGTCGCCGCCCGGACCTGGCGCAAATGTTCGAAGTGCGCCTGTGGATCGAAACCCAGGCCGCCTCGATTGCCGCCCAACGCCGCGACGCCGCCGACCTGCAGCGCATGAAGACCGCCCTGCAGGAAATGCACGACAAACGCGCCGACTTCGACGCCGCCGCCCTGGCCGATGTGGAATTCCACCGCGCCATCGCCGAGGCCAGCAAGAACGACTATTTCGTGGCCTTCCATGACTTCCTCAGAAGCCAACTGGCCAGCGCCCGCAAGACCGCCTGGGAAAACTCCGCCACCCGCTTTGTCAGCGGCTCGGCCGATGCCACCCAGGAACACACCGCGCTCTACCAGGCCATCGTCGACGGTGATGCCCAAGGCGCCGCCGCCTGTGCCGA
>NZ_JACARK010000820.1:0-2980 GCF_013386655.1 Pseudomonas sp. K5002
GCCGCCGAGCGCGTCAGGCCCATCGCCTGGCCACCGGCGACGAAGCTGGCGCCATCGACCACCGCCATGAAGATCAGCATCTCGTTGAGGTTGGTGCGCAGCATGCAGAGTGGCTCCGGGGATGACATCAGGCACAGGCGCGCAATATAGCAGCGCCGGTGGGCAGTGTTTTTCGTATATCCATAGATCGCGATATTCTTTTTCGCACTGTACGTGGGCCGCTACGCTCGCAACCCTTCTCAACCTCGCGGCAGCGTTCTCATGATAATAAAACGACCCACCCTGACGCTCCTGGCAGCAGCCAGTGCGCTCCTCAGCCTTGGTGCACACGCCGAAGGCAAGATCAGCATCGCCCAGCAATTCGGCATCGGCTACTTGATCCTCGATGTGGTTCGTGACCAGAACCTGATCGAGAAACACGGCAAGGAACAGGGCCTGGACATCAAGGTGGAGTGGAACAGTATCTCCGGCGCCACCGCGATGAACGAGTCGCTGCTGGCCGGCGCGCTGGACGTGGTGTCGGCGGGTGTGCCGCCCATGCTCACGCTGTGGGACCGCACCAAGGGCAAGCAGAACGTCAAGGCCATCGCCTCGCTGGGCTCGATGCCCAACTACCTGCTGACCAATAACCCGGATGTGAAGACCCTCAAGGACTTCAGCGAAAAAGACCGCATCGCCGTACCGGCCGCCGGTGTGGGTTTTCAGTCGCGTACCTTGCAGATTGAAACCGCCAAGCAGTTCGGGAACGACAACTACAAGAAGTTCGACGATATCTCCATCAGCCTGGCGCATCCGGACGCCACTGCGGCGCTGATTGCTGGCGGTTCGGAGATCAACGCGCATTTTTCCAGCCCGCCGTTCCAGTACCAGGAGTTGTTGAATCCCAAGGTGCACAAGGTGCTGAGTTCCTACGACATTCTCGGCGGCCCGGCGACGTTCAACGTGCTGTACACCACCGAGAAATTCCACGACGAGAACCCCAAGACCTACAAGGCGTTCTATGACGCGTTGGCCGAGGCCGAGACAATCATCAAGGCCGACAAGCCGGCAGCTGCCCAGGCTTACATTCGTGTAGAGCAGTCGAAGCTACCGCTGGCGCTGGTGGAGAAAATCGTCCAGGACCCGGAAATCGACTTCACCATCGTGCCGCAGCGTACCTATATCTATGCCGAGAAATTGCAGGAGTTGGGCGTGTTGAAGAACAAGGCGGGGAGCTGGAAGGATTACTTCTTTGAAGAGGCGCACGGCGGGAACGGCAGCTGACTCCATTCTGAATTGAAACGCACACAAAAATGTGGGAGCGGGCTTGCTCGCGAATGCGGTGGGTCAGTCGAGACATGTGCTGGCTGAACCGCCGCATTCGCGAGCAAGCCCGCCCCCACATTGGATCTGCGGTGTTTTCAATTCCCCGCCAGGTTGCTCTTGATCCAGTCGTACAAGTGATTCCCCTCGCTCGACAACTCGCTGTTGGCCCGCCGGCACAGGTAGTACTGGCGGCCATCATCGACCTGTAGATCAAACAGCTTCACCAACTCCCCATTTGCCACATGCGGCGCAACCAGTGGCGCGCGCAGCAGTGAGCAGCCCAATCCGGTCAGCGTGGCCGTCAGCGCCAACTGACCATCCTCCAGCAGCAAACCATTCAACGCGGTCCCGTGATGCACGTCGGCGGCCTGGAACCATTGGCTCCAGGTGCCGCGTTCTTCGTCGTGCAACAGCGGTAATTCACTCAGCGCCTCAGGTGTGTCGATCGGCCCGTGTTGCTCCAGGAATGCGCGGCTGCAATACGGCGTCACCGCCCCGGAAATCAGCGGCTCGCTGTGGTACCCCGGCCAGTGCCCGGTGCCGAAGCGGATCGATAAATCGGCAGCGTCGCTGGGGTAGCTGCGGTGGTTGGCGTAGGTGACGTTGATGTCCAGCGCCGGGTGGTCCTTGAGGAACTGTGCCAGGCGCGGGATGAACAGGTTGATGCCGAACAGCGGGATCAGGCTGATGGTGACCTGGCGTGTGGCGCTTTTTTCCCGCACGTGTTCGGTGGCGCTGCGCAGTACGGCGAAGGCCGAGCGAATTGCGCGGTAGTACTCGCGGCCTTCTTCGGTGAGCACCAGGTTGCGGCCCTGGCGCAAGGTCAGCGGTTGCTGCAGAAAGCTTTCCAGCAGGTGCAATTGATGGCTGACGGCGGAGGGCGACACGTCCAGCTCGCGGGCGGCGGAATTCACTCCGCCGTGGCGGGCAAACGCTTCGAAGGTGCGCACGGCACGCAACGGCGGGTCATTGGCTAACTGTTCTAAATTATTCATGTGTTGAATTAAATACTAAGTGAGATGGCAAATAAAGAGCCATAAATGCCGTATTTATGGCGGTTATAGCGCTTTATGCGTTTGGCATAACCATATGAATTTCTGATATTTGATAAAAACAGAATAGATGCTTAGTGTGCCGCCCTCGTCAGTAGTGAGGTCGATGGTTTCCATGGATGCGTTTATCCAGCAGCTGCTCAATGGTTTGATGACGGGCAGTCTCTACGCGCTAGTGGCCTTGGGTTACACCATGGTCTACGGCATTTTGCGGATCATCAACTTTGCCCATGGCGATGTGTTGATGATTGGCGCTTTGGTGGGCCTCTCGGTGATTCGCCTGTTGCAGGTGACATGGCCGGCGATGCCGCCGGTGCTGGTGCTGCTGGCAGCCACTGTGATTGCCATGGCGTTCTGCGCGGTACTCGCGGTGCTGATTGAACGGGTCGCTTATCGGCGCCTGCGCAATGCGCCGCGCCTGGCGCCATTGATCAGCGGCATCGGGGTGTCGTTGTTGCTGCAAACCGTCGCCATGTTGGTGTGGACGCGTAACCCGCAGATGTTCCCGCAACTGCTGCCGCTGGAACCGATTGAAGTGCTCGCCGGAGCTTCGGCGCATCCGGCGATCACCAACGCTACCGCCCTGACCACCATTGCCGTCGCACTGTCGGTGATGGTCGCGC
>NZ_JACARK010000821.1:0-4723 GCF_013386655.1 Pseudomonas sp. K5002
ACATCAGCGCCCCGCACAACGCCACCAGGGCATCCTGCTGAAACTCCAGCTCCGGCCCGATCAACGTGCATTCCAGCCCGGCAGCGCCGATGGGGTTGCCCACCAGGTGGTTGGCCGCGCTCAACGCGTATTGGTCCAGGGCGCCGGATGGCGGGATGCCGAGGTGGTAATAACCTTCGCGGCCAAGATCCTGCACGGAGGTGGCGAGGCCGGGTTTGAGTACCTTGATCATGCCAGCGCCTCCTGCAAGGTTTTCGGGTAGCCGATGGGGTCGGCGAGAAAGGCGTCGAGGGAAAACTCCACCGGGCGGATGCGCAGGTCGAAGCGCCCTGCGTCCACTTCTGCCACGGCCAGGTCATAGGCGTCGCGGTCCATGGGTTTGAACTGCACGATGTCGCCGGGGCGGAAGAACACCATGTGCTCTTTCAGGTAAGCCAACTGCTGTTGCGGGTCGTAGATCGGCGCCGGGGTGACGCCGAACATCTGGTAGCCACCGGCGCCGCGTACCGAATAGATACAGCCAAAGCAGCCGCCGTGGCCGAGGGTCAATTTCGGCGTGTCGGTGCGTGGGCGCAGGTACTTGGGCACCTGCAACTGCCGCTCGCGTTCCACCATCTGGAACATGAACGGCAAGCCCGCCACAAACCCCACCATCGAGACAAACCACGGCGCGCCACTGTGGGCCGCGATAAACGCGTCCACATCCGCCAGGCCGTTGATCCGCGCTGCGTATTCCAGGTCGGTACCGGTCGGGTCCTGATGACGGTCGCGAAAGCGCATCAGGGTTTCATGGGTCCAGGGGTCGTTGTACAGCACCGGGATTTCGATGATGCGGGTGTGCAAGGTACGTTCGGCCACGGCCTGGGCTTCGGCGCTTTGTACCGCGTCGAGCAGCACGTGGGGCGCGATGCGGTCCGGGTCGAAGCGAATCTGGAACGAGGCATTTGCCAGGCAGACGTCCAGCACACCGTCCAGGGCCAGGCGTTCCACCGCGCGGGTGACGGCCATGCCCTTGAAGAAAGCCTCCAGGGACATGCTCTCGCTGACCTCGGCAAACAGGTGTTCATCACCGCCAAAGCTGTAGCGGATCGGGGAAGATTCAGCCATGTCTGTTCCTCTTGGAATCATTGTAGAAAGGCAGGCAAAAAATCAGTCAGACCCGGTGTCTGGGCACCGGTGTCGGTCAGCGGGGTGTGCGCACTTCGATGCCCGCCTGATCCAGCGCTTCACGGGTGGCTTCCACCAGTTCAAGGGCGCCGGGGGTGTCGCTGTGCAGGCAAATGGAATCGAATTCGATAAACAGGTCTTCGCCTTCAACCGTACGTACCAGCCCGGTCTGGCAAGCCCGTAGTACGCGTGCCGCGACCGTTGCCGGATCCAGCGCCCGCACATTGCGGGTAAACACGATGGAGCCCGTGAGATCGTACTCACGGTCGGCATAAAACTCCCGCACCACCGGCTGGCCGAGTTCCTTGGCGATACGCCAGATCACCGAATTCGGCATGCAATACAGCAGCAGCGTGGGCTCCAGCCGTTGCAGGTTTTCCACCAGCAACCGCGCCGCTTCTTCGTCCCGCGCCAGGTGCATGTACAGCGCGCCGTGGGGCTTGATGTGTTGCAGCGTGAGGCCCTGCACCCGGGCAATTTCCCGCAGGGCGCCGAGTTGATAGAGCATGTCGTCCACCAGTTCCTGGGCCGGGGCGTTGATATGGCGTCGGCCGAAACCTACGAGGTCGCGAAACCCCGGGTGCGCGCCAATCGCCACGCCCAACTGCTTGGCGCGTTCGACGGTACGGCGCATGGTGCCCGGGTCGCCGGCGTGAAAGCCGGTGGCGATGTTGGCCGAGCTGATGTAGGCCATCAGTTCGCTGTCGACGCCGTCGCCGATGGTCCAGGGGCCGAAGCCTTCGCCCATGTCCGAATTGAAATCCACTGCCTGCATCGGGGTCGCTCCGTTGAAGTTCTTGCGATGGAAATTAGGCTGCGGCTTGACCCCTTGGGAAGATCTATTATCAGATGGCCCATCTTCTGAAAATCAGATACCCGATACTGATCGTTACCACGCTCCGCGCGGGAATGCCGCCCTGGACGCTCTGCGTCCGCCTTTAAAATCGTGACGCAGAGCGTCACAGGATGCGTTCCCACGCAGAGCGTGGGAGCGAGCGGAGAAACCAATGTCCCTGACCCTGCGCCAAATCCGCTACTTCGTCGCCACCGCCGAAATCGGCCAGATCTCCCAGGCGGCGATTCACCTGAACATCTCCCAATCGGCGGTGACCACCGCGATCAAGGAGCTGGAAGCGATGCTCGGCGCGCAGCTATTCGTGCGCTCGGCCCAGGGCATGAGCCTGACCGACGCCGGGCGGCATTTCCTCAACCGGGCGTATGTGATTGTGCGCAGCGTCGACGATGCCCTGAACAGCCCGCTGCCGGACTACCGCGCCAGCGGCGTATTGCGGGTGGCCGCCAGCTACACCGTGCTCGGTTACTTCCTGCCGCACCACTTGCAGCGCATGGAACACTGGCACCCGGACGTGACCATCGAGGTGTTCGAACAGGAACGCCAGGCCATCGAACACGGCCTGCTCAACGGCCAGTTCGACATGGCCGTGGTGCTCACCGCTAACCTCACCCACGCGGATATCGTCTCGGAAATCCTCTTCAACTCCGAACGCCGCCTGTGGCTGCCCAGCCATCACCCGTTGTGCGAACGCCCCGCCGTGAGCCTCGCCGATGTGGCCAGGGAGCCGTACATTTTCCTCACCGTCGACGAAGCCGAACAAAGCGCCATGCGCTACTGGGAACAGGCCGGGCAAACCCCCAAGGTGCGGCTGCGCACCAGTTCGGTGGAGGCAGTGCGCAGCATGGTCGCCAACGGCAGCGGCGTGGCGATCTTGTCAGACCTGGTGCATCGCCCGTGGTCACTGGAAGGCAAACGCATCGAAACCGTGAGCGTCACCGACAAGGTCACGCCCATGAGCGTCGGCCTGGCCTGGCACCGCGAGCGCGATTTCACGCCGGCGATGCAGGCGTTTCGGGATTACTTCCATGATGCATTCCTGGCGCCGCAGCAGTTGTCTGCCCGGCGTTGAAAGCAGCCTGCAAGGTGGCGGCCAGCCAATCCATGAACACCCGCACCCGCAGCGGCAAATGCCGTTGGCCGGCGTACAGCAGGGACACGTCCAGTGCCGGCGCCGGATAGTCCGGCAGCACCGCCACCAACTCGCCGCTGGCCAGTTGATCGTGAATGCCCAGGGCGGGCGCCTGGGTCAGGCCAAAGCCACCGATGCACGCCGCCCGGTAAGCGTCGGTGCTGTTGACCGTGACGCGCCCGGCCATGGGAATCCGCTGCACCTTGTTGCCTTGTACGTATTCAAACCCTGGAGAACGTGAGCCCAGCGGGCGTACGTAATGCACCAGTTGATGGTGAGCCAAATCAGCGAGCGTCCTGGGTACGCCGTGGCGCTTCAGGTACGCAGCACTGGCGCAGTTGATCATCGGCATGCTGCACAACAAGCGGGCTACCACCGACTGGTCCGGCTGCGCACCGACGCGCAAGACGCAGTCGAAACCTTCCGCCAGCAAATCAACCTGGCGGTCGGTGCTGCTGATTTCCAGTTCGATCAGCGGGTGCAGGTCCATGAACTCGGGCAGGCGCGGCAGGATCAATTCCCGGGCCATGACATTGGGCATGTCCACCCGAATGCGCCCCGCCAGCTGCGCTTCATCCTGGCGAAACAAGCCTTCCAGCTCTTCCATGTGCGACAGCAAATCCTTGCTGCGCTCATACAGCACGCGCCCGTCCTGGGTCGCCTGAACCTTGCGCGTGGTGCGCTGCAACAGGCGCGCGCCCAGCAACTCTTCCAGCGCCTGCACATGCTCGGAAACCGTGGAGCGCGGCAAGCCCAGGCTCTCGCCCGCCTGGGTGAAACTCGACAGTTCGGTGACGCGCACGAAGGTACGCAGCAACTCTAGTTTGTTCATGGGATTGTTCGCCTTATCCGGCCAGTGATTCCGGCATAGCTCTGTTTATCACGTTATGGCCGGACAAATACACTCAGTCCCACGAACCATCACACGCTCGAGGACTTCACCATGACCCGTAAAATCGCACTCATCACCGGCGCCAGCCGCGGCCTGGGCAAAAGCGCTGCGCTGCACCTGGCGGCACAAGGCGTCGACATTATCGGTACCTACAACAGCGCGGCGGACGAAGCCCAGGCCGTGGTCGCCCAAGTCGAAGCGCTGGGCGGCAAGGCGGCCATGCTGCAACTGGACGTCAGCCAGAGTTCCACCTTCGAGGCGTTCACCGCCCAGGTCGGCTCGGTATTGAAGGACGTGTTCGGCCAGGCGCACTTCAACTTCCTGATCAACAACGCCGGGATCGGCGCCCACGCCAGCTTCGCCGACACCACCGAAGCGCAGTTCGACCAACTGGTGGCGATCCACTTCAAGGGCCCGTTTTTCCTGACCCAGAAACTGCTGCCGCTGATCAGTGACGGTGGCCGCATCATCAATATCTCCAGCGGCCTGGCGCGCTTCAGCCTGCCGGGTTATTCGGCCTACGCCTCGATGAAAGGCGCGGTGGAAGTGCTGACCCGCTACCAGGCCAAGGAACTGGGTGCCCGTGGCATCACCGTGAACACCCTGGCCCCCGGCGCGATTGCCACCGACTTCAGCGGCGGCGTGGTGCGCGACAATCCGGACGTGAACGCGATGGTCG
>NZ_JACARK010000822.1:0-5216 GCF_013386655.1 Pseudomonas sp. K5002
CCAGGAAGCTCGCCAGCACAAGGATCACGCCCATCAATTGGCCGTGCGCCTCGGCTCCCTGCGGGCGCAGCACGACTCCACGCGCCAGGCCCTTGAGCGCCTGGAAATGCAGTCCGAACGCCTGGCAGAAAAACGCGAGCAACTGAGCCTCAACCTGGAGGAGGGCGAGGCCCCGCTGGAAGAGCTGCGCCTGAAGCTTGAAGAGTTGCTCGACAAGCGCATGACCGTCGACGAAGAGCTCAAGACCGCCCAAATCGCCCTGGAAGACGCCGACCGCGAACTGCGCGACGCGGAAAAACGCCGGACCCAGGCCGAGCAACAGTCGCAACTGATCCGGGGCCAGCTCGAACAGCAGCGCATGGAATGGCAGGCCCTGACGGTGCGCCGCAAAACCCTGCAAGACCAGTTGCTGGAAGACGGCTACGACCTGCACGGCGTGCTCAATACCCTGACCGCCGAGGCCAACGAGAGAGAAGCCGAAGAAGAACTTGAGCGGATTGCCGCGCGCATTCAACGACTCGGCGCGATCAACCTCGCGGCCATCGACGAGTACCAGCAGCAGTCCGAGCGCAAACGTTATCTGGATGCGCAGAACGCCGATCTTGTCGAAGCGCTGGACACCCTGGAGAACGTGATCCGCAAGATCGACAAGGAAACCCGTAATCGCTTCAAAGATACCTTTGATCAGATTAATGGCGGTTTACAGGCGTTATTCCCGAAAGTTTTCGGTGGTGGCAGCGCTTACTTGGAACTGACGGGCGAAGATCTACTCGATACAGGGGTAACGATCATGGCGCGGCCTCCGGGCAAGAAGAACAGCACCATCCATTTGTTGTCTGGTGGCGAGAAGGCACTGACCGCATTGGCCCTGGTATTTGCGATCTTCAAGTTGAACCCGGCGCCGTTTTGCATGCTCGACGAAGTTGACGCCCCGCTGGATGACGCTAACGTTGGACGGTACGCCCGACTGGTTAAAGAGATGTCCCAGACGGTGCAGTTCATCTATATCACCCACAACAAGATCGCCATGGAAATGGCCGATCAATTGATGGGCGTGACGATGCACGAGCCGGGCTGTTCGCGATTGGTGGCGGTGGATGTCGAAGAGGCGATGGCGCTGGTGGAATCCTGAGCCGCAGGTCGAAGGAGGATTTTCAGCAGGACGTAAGGTGATTTACCGGTCTGGGAAAAGTGGCAAATGGACATATTTGTTCAAGGCATTTTGACAGACGGTGTAAAGTTATCTTTGGTCGTGCTAGTTTAATGTCAAATTTTCGTATGCGTGGGCAAAACGTCATTCAGAACATAGAGTTGGCGCCACGTTTTAAAGCGGTTTGCACGGTGCTAAACCCCTTATTTTTCAGCATTTTTTATTAGAGGCACGGGATTACATGGAAATCGGTCTGCGCGAGTGGCTGATCGTCATCGGCATTATTGTCATTGCCGGTATTCTTTTTGATGGCTGGCGCCGGATGCGTGGCGGCAAGGGCAAGTTGAAATTTCGCCTGGACCGCAACCTGTCCAATTTGCCGGACGACGACGGCAGCGCCGAGCTGCTGGGGCCACCGCGTGTCCTGGACAACCATAAAGAACCGCACCTGGACGAGCACGACCTGCCGTCGATGAGCGCACCGGTGCGTGAAGCCCGTGAACCCAAGCGCGGCAAGCGCAGCGCGGCCAGCGAGCCATCCCAGGGCGACCTGAACCTGGACCTGGAAGAAGGCCCGAGCTTCAGCAGCCGTGATGACGACTTCCCGGATGAGTCCCCGGCCAAGAGCGCCCATAAAGAATCCGTCAAGGACCAGCCGGCTGCCGAAGAGGTGCTGGTGATCAGCGTGATCTGCCGTGACGCCGCCGGCTTCAAGGGCCCGGCCCTGCTGCAGAATATTCTGGAAAGCGGCCTGCGCTTTGGCGAGATGGATATTTTCCATCGCCACGAAAGCATGGCCGGCAACGGTGAAGTCCTGTTCTCCATGGCCAATGCGGTCAAGCCGGGCATCTTCGATCTGGACGACATCGACCATTTCAGCACTCCGGCGGTGAGCTTCTTCCTCGGCTTGCCGGGCCCGCGTCACCCGAAACAAGCGTTCGACGTGATGGTGGCGGCAGCTCGCAAGCTGTCCCAGGAACTCAACGGCGAACTCAAGGACGATCAACGCAGTGTCCTGACCGCCCAGACCATCGAGCATTACCGTCAGCGCATCGTCGAGTTCGAGCGTCGTGCCCTGACACAGAAGCGCTAAGGTCCAAGCTTAAGCGTTGCCTGTAGAATCCATGCACTAACATATTGAGCAGCTTCGGCTGCTCTTTTGCTTTATGAGAGAACACCCATGACCGCCGCCCACACCCGCATCCTCGAACTGCGCGCTGAACTGGATCAGCACAACTACCGTTACCACGTCCTCGACGAGCCGAGCATTCCGGACGCCGAGTACGACCGTTTGTTCCACGAGCTCAAGGCGCTTGAAGCCGAGCACCCGGAGCTGGTAACCCGTGATTCACCGACGCAGCGGGTCGGCAGTGCGGCATTGTCTGCGTTCACTCAGGTACGCCACGAAATCCCGATGCTCAGCCTCGGCAACGCCTTTGATGAAAGCACCATGCTGGAATTCGATCGCCGGGTCACTGAAGGCCTGGACCTGCCCGTGGGCGACCTGTTTGGCGGTGGCGCAGCGGTGGAGTACAGCTGCGAGCCGAAGCTCGATGGCCTGGCGGTCAGCCTGCTGTATCAGGACGGTGAGCTGGTGCGTGGCGCCACCCGTGGCGATGGCACCACTGGCGAAGACATCAGCGTCAACGTGCGTACCGTGCGCAACATTCCTTTGAAACTGCACGGCACCGGCTGGCCGGCGACCCTCGAAGTGCGCGGCGAAGTATTCATGTCCAAGGCCGGTTTCGAGCGGCTGAACGCCACCCAGCTGGAAGTTGGCGGCAAGACTTTCGCCAACCCGCGCAACGCGGCGGCGGGTAGCCTGCGTCAGCTGGACTCGAAGATCACCGCCAGCCGTCCGCTGGAATTCTGCTGCTATGGCGTGACCACGGATATCAGCGACACCCACATCGGCAACCTGCAACAGCTGAAGAAGTGGGGCATGCCCATCAGCCATGAGCTGAAGCTGGCAAAAGGGATTCAGGATTGCCTCGACTACTACCGCGATATCGGTGAGCGCCGCAACGCCTTGCCCTATGAAATCGACGGCGTGGTGTTCAAGGTCAACAGCATTGCCTACCAGCGGGAGCTGGGCTTCCGTGCCCGCGAGCCGCGCTGGGCAATTGCCCATAAATTCCCGGCCATGGAAGAGCTGACCGAGCTGCTTGACGTTGAATTCCAGGTCGGCCGCACCGGCGCTGTGACACCCGTGGCACGCTTGAAACCGGTCAAGGTCGCGGGTGTGACCGTGTCCAACGCCACACTGCACAACATGGACGAGGTGGCACGCCTGGGCCTGATGATCGGCGACACGGTGATCATCCGCCGTGCCGGTGATGTGATTCCCCAAGTGGTATCGGTGGTGACCGAGCGCCGCCCGGAAAACGCCCGTGCGGTGCAGATCCCCGAGAGCTGCCCGGTGTGCGGCTCCCACGTTGAGCGTACGCAACTGGTCAAGCGCAGCAAGGGCAAGGAAACCGTCAGTGAAGGCGCGGTGTACCGCTGCGTCGGGCGCCTGGCCTGTGGTGCGCAGCTCAAGCAGGCGATCATCCATTTCGTTTCGCGCCGGGCCATGGACATCGATGGCCTGGGCGACAAGACCATCGAGCAACTGGTGGACGAAAAACTCATCGGCTCGCCGGCGGATCTCTACAAGCTCAAGTACGAACAGATCATCGACCTGGAAGGTTTTGCCGACGTTTCCAGCAAGAAGCTGATTGCCTCTATTGAAAACAGCAAGACGCCAACCCTCGCACGGTTTATCTACGCTCTGGGCATTCCCGATGTGGGCGAGGAGACGGCCAAGGTGCTGGCGCGCTCGCTGGCATCCCTGGAGCGCGTGCAGCAGGCCTTGCCGGAAGTGCTGACGTACTTGCCGGACGTTGGCCTGGAAGTGGCCCACGAGATTCACAGCTTCTTTGAAGACAGCCATAACCAGGATGTGATTGGCGCCCTGATCTCGAAGGACGAGTGCGGCCTGGAGTTGCAGGAGCAGGGCGACCTGAGCGCCGAGTTTGCGGCCAGCACCACGTTGGGCGGCTTGCTCGACAAGCTGCACGTACCGTCCGTAGGGCCGGGCGCCGCGCAGAAGCTGGCGGACAAGTTTGGCTCCCTCGAAGGCGTGATCAAGGCCGACTGGCTCGACATGCGCCAGGCGTTGCCGGAGAAGCAGGCCAAGGCCGTCCGGGACTTTTTTGATATTGAAGAAAACGCCCGGCGTGCGCTGGCCATCGAGCAACAGCTCAAGGACTTCGGCATGCACTGGCAGAGTGAGAAGAAAGTCGTCGAAGGCTTGCCCGAGGCCGGTCACACATGGGTGCTCACCGGCTCCCTGGAACTGATGAGCCGCGATGTTGCCAAGGAAAAACTCGAAAGCCTGGGCGCCAAGGTGGCGGGCTCGGTGTCGGCGAAAACCCATTGCGTGGTCGCCGGGCCGGGCGCGGGTTCGAAGCTCGCCAAGGCCACTGAGCTGGGCTTGAAAGTGCTGGATGAAGAGGCGTTCGTGGCGTTTTTGGCCAAGCACAACATCACGGTCTGATGATCGTTCCCACGCTCTGCGTGGGAACGGCGCCCTGGACGCTCTGCGTCCGCTCTAAAGTTGCGACGCGGAGCGTCAATGGATGCATTCCCACGCGGAGCGTGGGAACGATCTCTCCCGGGCAATGCTCTAGTCTGATGATCGTTCCCACGCTCTGCGTGGGAACGCCGCCCTGGACGCTCTGCGTCCGCTCTGAAAGGTGCGACGCGGAGCGTCACTGGATGCATTCCCACGCAGAGCGTGGGAACGATCTCTCTCGGGCAATGCTCTAGTATTGGCAAGCCTCCCGGAGAGATCGCCATGTACCGCTTCTTCGAACAACTCAGTTCGCGCATCGCCGCACCGTTCATGGCCGAGACCTCGCGCAACAGCAAGGTCTGGCAGTGCCGCTGTGGGCAATCGCTGTTCTTTCGCAACAGCCAGTGCCTGGCCTGCTCGGCGCTGCTGGGCTATCAGCCGGAGCAGAGTCGCCTGTCCTCCCTGCAGCCCGGCCCGTATGCCGATACCTGGCTGCTGGACGCCGACCCT
>NZ_JACARK010000823.1:0-208 GCF_013386655.1 Pseudomonas sp. K5002
AAGCCGCGCATGACCATGAGCGACTCGGGCGCTGCCTGCTGCGCCAGTGCCCAGGGCCTGGGGATTGCGCTGGTCAGCATGCCGATGGCGGTGCCGTATCTGGACAGCGGCCAACTGGTGCGAGTGCTGCCCGACTGGTATGTCGACGACGGCAACATCTCGCTGTACTACGCCGAACACAAGCTGCTGCCCGGCAAGACCCGGGCGT
>NZ_JACARK010000823.1:244-3418 GCF_013386655.1 Pseudomonas sp. K5002
ACCCGGGCGTTTGTGGATTTCATCCTGGAGCAGTTTGTCGAACGCGAGTTGGGGCGGCGGTTCAGCGCCATTTGATCCTTGTGGGGATCAAAGTGTGGGAGCGGGCTTGCTCGCGAAGGCGGTGTGACAGTCACCACATGCATCGACTGATCCACCGCTTTCGCGAGCAAGCCCGCTCCCACATTTTGGATCTTCAATGTCCGAACTTTCCGGGCCAGCCGATCACTTTCTTCGGCCTCGGCGTCGCATACGTGCGGATCTTCGAGGTCGACAGTCCCAACCGCACCAAGCCTTCGGCAATCGTGACAGCCGAGGTCACACCGTCCACCACCGGCACACCCGTGCGGTAGCGAATCTGCTCATCCAGCCCGGCCATGCCGCCGCAGCCCAGGCAGATCACTTCGGCCTTGTCTTCGCTGATCGCCAATTCAGCCTGGCGCACGATGGCCTCCATGGCCCGCAGCGGGTCTTCCTCCAGTTCCAATACCGCCATGCCGCTGGCCCGTACCGACGCGCACCGCTGATATAAGCCGGCCAGTTTCAGCCGGTCCTCGATCAGCGGCACGGTGCGGTCCAGAGTCGTCACCACGGAGTAGGCATGTCCGAGGAACATCGCGGTGCTGGCGGCCGCTTCGGTGATGTCCACCACCGGCACGTTGAGCAACTCCTGCAAGCCTTCGCGGCCATGTTCGCCGTAGCCGGCCTGGATTACCGCATCGAACGGCTGGTCGTAAGCCATCACCCGGTCCATCACCGCGATGGCCGCCAGGTAGCTTTCGAAATTGCCTTCCACCGATTCGGCACCGAAAAACGGAGTCAGGCCGACGATCTCGGTGCCGGGGGACGCCACCGCCCGTGCCTGTTTGGCGATGGCCTCGGTGATGGACTCGGTGGTGTTGACGTTGACCACAAGGATGCGCATGGAATGTCCTTACTTAATGACTGACGTTATCGACTGCAATGCTTTCGCCGCTCACATCGGCGTAGTACGGCTGGCGCTTGGCGAACAGCAGGTACAGCAGCCCTGCAATACCGGCGCCAATCAGCCAGGAGAAGGGCGAGACGAGGGCGAAACCGGGCAGCAGGGCGAGGAGAATGGCGGTCACCGCCGCAGGAATAAACGCCGCCACCGCCCGCAAATTGATCCCGCAGCTGTAGTAATAAGCGCCATTCGGGTCTTCGCTATACAACTGCGGCACGTCCACCTGGCTTTTACGGATCAACCAGTAGTCGACCATGATCACGCCGTACAACGGCCCCAGCAGTGCGCCCAGCCCTGAGAGGAAATACACGATCACCAGCGGGCTGTTGTAGAGGTTCCACGGCAGGATCAACACCGCCACGGTGGCGCTGATCAGCCCGGCGCGGCGGAAGTTCAGGTACTTGGGCGCCAGGTTGCTCAGCACAAAGGCGGGTGCGACGAAGTTGGCCATGATGTTCACCGCCACGGTCACAATCAGGAACGCTAGGCAGCCCAGCACCAGGAAGAATGTGTTGGGTATCGCCGCAATGATTTCCGTAGGGCTCTCGATCACCCGGCCATTGAGGTGGAACTGCCCGCCGCACAGCAGCACGGTGATGGCCGCGAACACCAGGATATTCACCGGCAGGCCCCAGAAATTACCGACCTTGATGGTCTTGCGGCACGGCGAGGAGCGGGCGAAGTCGCAGAAATTCAGGATCAGCGTGCCGTAGATCGCCAGCCACAGCGCGCCGCCGGCAAAGATATTGCGCCACATCTCACCACCGGTCAGCGGCTCGCGAATGGCCCAGGCAATGTGGCCGTCCGCCTGGAAATACATCCAGCCGGCCAGGGACGCTACTGTCAGCAGAATCACCGGCCCGGCGAAGGCTTCATAGCGGCGCACCATCTCCATCCCATAGGCGAGGATGGCGAGCTGCACAAACCAGATCGCCACAAAACACGCCCAGCCCAGGGTGGACAGGCCGAGGATCGAGTTGTGGTCGTAGTCGGCAAAACCTGGATGAACCGCCGTCAACAGCACGCGGAAAACCACCGAGGCCAGGTAGGTCTGTATCCCGAACCAGGCAATCGCGATCACCGCACGAATCAGTGCCGGGATCTGCGCACCATGGATGCCAAAACTGATGCGGCTGATCACTGGAAACGGTACGCCGGTCTTCTGCCCCATATAGCCCGACAGGTTCATGAAGAAGTACACCAGCGCCGCGCCGATCCCCAGGGACAGCAGAATCTGCCAGCCACCCAGGCCCAGCGCATACAGGCCGATGGCGAAGGAGTAGTTGGCGATGTTGTGCACATCGTTGGTCCACAAGGCAAAGATGCTGTAGCGGCCCCAGCGCCGGCCTTCGGCCTTGGTAGGCGCCAGGTCCTTGTTGTGCAGGCGCGGGCTGAGGACCAACGGGCCGGGGCTCGTGGCCTCGGGGTTCAGGGTGGAGGAGGGCAGATCCAGTGCGATGTTATTGGAGAGACTTGTACGCATTCCGGCAGGCTCCTGGACATCAGCAGGAGAGCGGCTGATGTCAAAGTGTATGTATCTTTTTTATTAATTGTATACAAAGTGTGTTTTGCCTTAAGCCACATGCGTGCCAGATTTTCGCCGGGTGAAATACACGGCGATTTGGTTTTTAGCGTGATTGGAAATAACAGACTGAATTTAAAGCGATATAAATTGACCGTTTGAACAGCTATTTATTTTGTGGTGCAGAGAGGGGCGGGGATTTTAGAAGAGGTGTGACGAGGGAGGATGTAACTTTTCGGTGCAGGATTTTATAAGTGCACACAAAAATGGCACCGATGGTGACATTTCTGTGTACAGGATTCTGGCTCAGGCGTTACGCCTTGCTGATGATGTTCCCGGCGTGCAACCCGCATTCTTTTTGGGTTGCTTCTTCCCACCACCAACGGCCTTCGCGTTCGTGCTGGTTCGGCAGTACCGGACGGGTGCACGGCTCACAGCCGATGCTGATAAAACCGCGCTCGTGCAGGCTGTTGTACGGCAACTCCAGCATGCGGATGTAACCCCATACTTCCTCACTGGTCATCTGCGCCAGCGGGTTGAACTTGTACAGGGTGCGTTCCGGGGTGGAAAAAGCCGTATCGATTTCCAGCGCGGCCACCTGGCTGCGGGTGCCGGGGCTCTGGTCGCGGCGCTGGCCGGTGGCCCAGGCGCTCACACCGGACAGCTTGCG
>NZ_JACARK010000824.1:0-9633 GCF_013386655.1 Pseudomonas sp. K5002
GGCCATGCCGACCCGCGCCGAACTTGATTACCTGTTCAACAGCCCGGTGCCGATTACCCGCCCGGACCAGGACGCGGTGCTGCAACGCCTGCACCAGGTCAGCGTGCCGCGCAAGGTCTGGAAGCAGCTGTTTGTATTTGCCTTCGACCACCGCTGGCAGTTGGTGGAACTGGCACAAAAGGGCGGCCAGGACCTGGCGCGCATCAGCGCCCTGAAGCAACTGTTCATCCAGGCCGTGGAACGGGTTGAAAGCAAACTGGCGGAGCAGGGCGTCGAGGCTGACGTCGGGATTCTGGCCGACCAACGCTTCGGCCAGGACGCGCTGAACGCCGCCAGCGGTCGCGGCTGGTGGATCGCCCGCCCGGTGGAAGTCCAGAACTCACGGCCGCTGGCCTTTGAACACGGGCGCTCGGTGGGCAGCAACCTGATTGCCTGGCCCCGGGAGCAGATCATCAAGTGCCTGGTGCAATTTCACCCCGATGACGAGCCATTGCTGCGCCTGGAACAGGAAGCGCAACTCAAGGCCCTGTATCAGGCGTCCCTGGTCAGCGGCCATGAGCTGCTGCTGGAAGTCGTGCCCCCCAAGGATCACCCGTCCACCTATCCCGACGTGCTCTATCGCAGCCTCAAGCGCCTGTACAACCTGGGCATCTACCCGGCGTGGTGGAAGATCGAGGCGCAGTCGGCCGCAGACTGGAAAAAGCTCGACGAGCTGATCCAGGAGCGCGATCCCTACTGCCGGGGCGTGGTGCTGCTGGGCCTGAACGCTTCCGCCGAATGCCTGGCCGATGGCTTCCAGCAAGCCAGCCAAAGCCAGACCTGCCGCGGGTTCGCCGTGGGTCGCACGATCTTCCAGGAACCGAGCCGAGCCTGGCTGGCGGGGGAGATTGACGATCAAGCCTTGATTGAGCAGGTGCAGTGCATCTTTGAGCAATTGATTAATGCTTGGCGCAGTTCTCGAAGCTAAACACGGTCAAATGTGGGAGCGGGCTTGCTCGCGAAAGCGGAGTGTCAGTCGACTGATACACCAACTGAACCACCGCCTTCGCGAGCAAGCCCGCTCCCACATAAAGCAGATCTCAGGCAACTCTGAAAAAACAATAATAGGTGCAGCCATGCCCGCTATCCGAATTGGCATCAATCCGATCTCCTGGAGCAACGACGACCTGCCGGCCCTGGGCGGTGAAACGCCGTTGAGCACGGCCCTCAGCGAAGGCAAGGACATCGGCTACGAAGGCTTTGAACTCAACGGCAAATTCCCCAAGGACGCCAAAGGTGTCGGCGATGTATTGCGCCCCTACGACCTGGCACTGGTCTCCGGCTGGTACTCCAGTCGCCTGGCCCGGCGCTCGGTGGCGGAAGAAATCGAAGCCATCGCCAGCCACGTCGAACTGCTGCGTGAAAACGGCGCCAGCGTGTTGGTGTATGGAGAAGTCGCCGACTCGATCCAGGGTTCGCCGGTGCGCCTGATCGAACGCCCGCGCTTCCACAGCGAACAGGCCTGGCAGGAATACGCCGACAAACTCACCGAACTGGCGCGTTTCACCCTGTCCCAGGGCGTGCGCCTGGCGTACCACCACCATATGGGCGCCTACGTCGAATCCCCGGAAGACATCGACCAACTGATGCGCCGCACCGGCCCGGAAGTCGGCCTGCTGTTTGATTCGGGCCACTGCTACATGGGCGGCGGCGAGCCTATCGAGGTGCTGCGCAAACACATCGCCCGCATCTGCCACGTGCACTTCAAGGATGTGCGCAAGCCGGTGGTGCAACTGGCACGCAACCAGATGTGGAGCTTCCCGGATTGCATCGTCAACGGCACCTTCACCGTGCCCGGCGACGGCGATATCGACTTCGCCGCGCTGCTGGACGTGCTGCTGGCCGCCAATTACCAGGGTTGGCTGGTAGTGGAGGCCGAGCAGGATCCTGCCGTGGCGCCGAGCTACATCTATGCGAAGAAGGGTTACGACACCCTGCGCGCACTGTTGAGCGAGAGGACTGGACAATGAGCCTGTTGGTCAAAAGCAGCAAGCGCGGGCAAACCATGGTGGCGCTGGAAGAAGGGCGCCTGGAATACGTGGGCTTCGCCGCCTACCGCCTGAGCCTGGGTGAAACCTTGCCAGTCACCGCCGGCGACAAGGAACTGTGCCTGGTGCTGCTCAGCGGCCGGGTGACTATCCAGGGCGAAGGCTTCAACTGGGAAAACCTCGGTGATCGCCACTCGGTGTTCGAAGACAAGTCGCCCTTCGCCGCTTATTTGCCGCCAGGCACCGACGCCCAGGTCACCGCGCTGAGCGACGTGCAAATTGCCGTCTGCGCCGCTCCCGGCTCAACCGACGCAGGTCTGGCACCCCGTCTGATTCGCCCCGAGCAATGCAAGCGCAGCGTACGTGGCAAGGGCGCCAACACCCGCTACGTGTGCGACATCCTGCCCGACAGCGAGCCTGCCCATTCGCTGCTGGTGGTGGAAGTGCGCACACCGTCCGGTCACTCGTCGAGCTACCCGCCCCACAAGCACGACACCGACGATCTGCCGCACCAGAGCTTTCTCGAAGAAACCTACTACCACCAGATCAACCCGCCCCAGGGCTTCGTGTTCCAGCGCGTCTACACCGACGACCGCAGCATCGACCAGGCCATGGCCGTGGAAAACAGCGACCTGGTGGTGGTGCCCAAGGGGTATCACCCGGTCAGCGTGCCGTATGGCTACGAGTCCTACTACCTGAACGTGATGGCCGGCCCCAAGCGCGCCTGGCATTTCCATAACGACCCGCAGCACAGCTGGCTGCTGGATCTTTAAGCACTTTCGACGGAGAACAATAATGAGCAACGCCCCGGTAATCGGCCATTACATCAACGGCCAGGTGCACGACAGCGCCAGTGAGCGTTTCAGCAATGTGTTCAACCCGGCCACCGGCGAAGTCCAGGCCCGCGTCGGGCTGGCCAGCCAGAAGACCGTCGATGAGGCCGTGGCGTCGGCGCTGAAAGCCTTCCCGGCGTGGTCCGAGCAATCATCCCTGCGCCGTTCGCGGGTGCTGTTCAAATTCAAGGAATTGCTCGACCGGCACCACGATGAGCTGGCTGAAATCATCAGCCGCGAACACGGCAAAGTGTTCTCCGACGCCAAGGGCGAAGTCACCCGTGGTATCGAGATCGTCGAGTTCGCCTGCGGTGCGCCAAACCTGTTGAAAACCGATTTCAGCGACAACATCGGCGGCGGCATCGACAACTGGAACCTGCGTCAGCCACTGGGCGTGTGCGCCGGCATCACCCCGTTCAACTTCCCGGTGATGGTGCCGCTGTGGATGATCCCGCTGGCGCTGGCCACCGGTAACTGCTTCATCCTCAAGCCGTCGGAGCGCGACCCGTCCGCCAGTTTGCTGATGGCCCGCCTGTTGACCGAAGCCGGTCTGCCCGACGGTGTGTTCAACGTGGTGCAGGGTGACAAGAGCGCGGTAGATGGCCTGTTGCAGCACCCGGATATCGAGGCGATTTCGTTCGTCGGTTCCACCCCGATTGCCGAGTACATCCACCAGCAGGCCACCCAGCGCGGCAAGCGTGTGCAGGCATTGGGCGGGGCGAAGAACCATATGATCGCGATGCCCGACGCCGACCTGGATCAGGCGGCTGACGCCTTGATCGGCGCGGCTTACGGCTCGGCCGGCGAGCGCTGCATGGCGATCTCGATTGCCGTGGTGGTGGGCGATGTCGGCGACAGGCTGATCGAAAAACTGCTGCCGCGTATCGACCAGTTGAAGGTCGGCAACGGTATGCAAAAAGACAGCGAGATGGGCCCGCTGGTTACCGCCGAACACAAGGCCAAGGTCGAAGGGTTTATCGACCAGGGCGTGGCCCAGGGCGCGAAGCTGATCGTCGACGGTCGTGGCTTCAAGGTGCCGGGCGCGGAGGGTGGTTTCTTCGTCGGTGCGACCTTGTTCGATAACGTCACCACCGAAATGAGCATCTACCAGCAAGAGATTTTCGGGCCGGTGCTGGGCATCGTGCGGGTGGCGGATTTTGCCAGCGCCGTGGCCTTGATCAACGCCCATGAGTTCGGCAACGGCGTGTCGTGCTTTACCAGCGACGGCGGCATTGCCCGTGCCTTTGCCCGCACCATCAAGGTCGGGATGGTCGGCATCAACGTGCCGATTCCGGTGCCGATGGCCTGGCATTCGTTCGGTGGCTGGAAGCGCTCGCTGTTCGGCGACCACCACGCCTATGGCGAAGAAGGCATTCGTTTCTACAGCCGCTACAAGAGCGTCATGCAACGCTGGCCCGACAGCATCGCCAAGGGCCCTGAATTCAGCATGCCAACCGCCAAGTAACGTTTTCGAGTGTGGAGCACAACAATAATGAAGTCGCCTCTACGTTTTGCCCTGAACCGCATGGTCGCCCCCAGCCTTTCCCTGCCCGATTTTATCCAGCTGGCGGTGACCCTGAAATGCGACGCCATCGAGATCCGCAACGACCTCAAGGGCATCGAGATTGAAGACGGCACCCCTGCCAGCCGCGTGCGCGAATTGTGCGCGGTGCATGGCATCACGGTGCTGTCGATCAACGCGCTGTACCCCTTCGATGTATGGAATGACGAACGCCGTGCCCAGGCCATCAAGCTGGCTGCCTATGCCCGCGAATGCGGCGCGCAGGCGTTGGTGATGTGCCCGTTGAACGACCGCGCCGACTCGCGCAACGAAGCCCAGCGCGCGGCCGGTTTGCGCACCGCCTTGAGTGAACTGGCGCCGATCCTGCGGGAATACGGGATTCTCGGTTTTGTCGAACCCCTGGGGTTTGAAGAATGCTCGCTGCGCCGCAAACGCGTGGCCGTGGATGCGATCAAGTCTGTCGGCGGCCTGGATGTGTTCCGCGTGGTGCATGACACCTTCCACCACCACCTGGCCAGTGAACATGAGTTCTTCCCCGAACTGACCGGGCTGGTGCATATCTCCGGTGTGGAAGATGCCGACGCACCGCTGAACTCGATCCGCGACGGCCACCGTGTGCTGGTGGGCGAGGGCGATATCCTGGGCAATGCCGCGCAGATCGACACGCTGCTCAGCACCGGCTACAGCGGCCACCTGTCGTTCGAACCGTTCGCCGCAAGCGTGCACGGCCTGGCCGATATCAAGCAGGCATTGGGGGCGAGTATCGCCCACCTGCAGAAACGATAAGGAGCACCCCATGACCACAACCCGATTGACCATGGCCCAGGCCCTGGTGAAGTTTCTGGATAACCAGTACATCGAAGTCGACGGTGTGCAGAGCAAGTTTGTCGCCGGCATCTTCACGATTTTTGGCCACGGCAATGTGCTGGGCCTGGGCCAGGCCCTGGAGCAGGACAGCGGCGACCTGGTGGTGCATCAGGGCCGCAACGAACAGGGCATGGCCCACGCGGCGATTGGTTTTGCCAAGCAGCATTTGCGCCGCAAGATCTACGCGTGCTCCTCCTCGGTGGGGCCGGGTGCGGCGAATATGTTGACCGCCGCGGCGACCGCGACCGCCAACCGGATTCCGTTGCTGCTGTTGCCCGGTGATGTCTACGCTAGTCGCCAGCCCGATCCGGTACTGCAACAAATCGAACAGTTCCACGACTTGAGCATCAGCACCAACGACGCGTTTCGTGCGGTCAGCAAATACTGGGACCGCATCAACCGCCCGGAACAGCTGATGACGGCGGCGATCCACGCCATGCGCGTGCTCACCGACCCGGCGGAAACCGGCGCCGTGACCCTGGCCCTGCCGCAGGATGTACAGGGCGAAGCCTGGGATTACCCGGATTACTTCCTGCAAAAACGCGTGCACCGTATCGACCGTCGCCCGGCGACCGAAGCGATGCTGGGGGATGCCGTGGCGGCGTTCAAGGGCAAGCGCAAACCGCTGATCGTGTGTGGTGGCGGGGTCAAATACTCCGGGGCGAATGCCGCGCTGCAAGCCTTCGCCGAGCGCTTCGATATTCCGTTCGCGGAAACCCAGGCGGGCAAGAGTGCGGTGGTTTCAAGCCATCCGCTGAACCTCGGCGGCCTCGGTGAAACCGGCTGCCTGGCGGCAAACCTGCTGGCACCGGAAGCCGACCTGATCATTGGTATCGGCACGCGCTATACCGATTTCACCACCTCGTCGAAGTCACTGTTCAAGCATCCCGAGGTGCAGTTTCTCAACCTCAATATCAGCCCTTGCGATGCACTGAAACTCGATGGCGTGCAGCTGCTGGCGGATGCCAAGGTCGGCCTGGAAGCTCTGGCTGAAGCCCTGGGCGACTATCGTTCCAGCTGGGGCGATCAACCACGGGATGCCAAGGCGCAACTGGACGTCGAGGTCGACCGGATCTACCAGGCGGAATACCAGACTGAAAACTTCGTCCCTGAAATCAACGACCACATGGACCCGGCGGTGCTGCGTGAGTTTATCGAGCTGACCGGTTCCTGCCTGACCCAGAGCCGCGTACTCGGTGAGCTCAACGAAGCCCTGGCCGACGACGCAATCATCGTCGCCGCTGCCGGCAGCCTGCCGGGTGACTTGCAGCGCAGCTGGCGCAGCAAGGGCGTCAACACCTACCACGTCGAATACGGTTATTCGTGCATGGGCTACGAGGTCAACGCCGCATTGGGCGTGAAGCTGGCCGAGCCCGAGCGCGAGGTGTACGCACTGGTGGGCGACGGCTCGTACATGATGCTGCACTCGGAGCTGGCCACCTCGATCCAGGAGCGGCGCAAGATCAACGTGGTGCTGCTGGACAACATGACCTTCGGCTGCATCAACAATTTGCAGATGGAACACGGCATGGACAGCTTCGGCACCGAGTTCCGCTTCCGCAACCCCGAGACCGGCAAGCTCGACGGCGGTTTTGTGCCGGTGGACTTCGCCATGAGTGCGGCGGCCTATGGTTGCAAGACCTACAAGGTCAACACCGTGGAGCAGTTGCAGGCGGCGCTGGCCGATGCGCGCACGCAAACCGTGTCGACGCTGATTGATATCAAGGTCCTGCCGAAAACCATGATCCACAAATACCTGTCGTGGTGGCGCGTCGGTGTGGCGCAGGTGTCCACCAGCGCGCGCACCGATGCGGTGGCCAAACAACTCAATGAACGCCTGGCCAAGGCCCGGCAGTACTAATAACAAGAGGAGTGTTTTCATGTCTTTGAAGTTGGGTGTTATCGGTACTGGCGCCATCGGCCAGGATCACATTCGTCGCTGCAGCCAGACCTTGCTCAACAGCCAGGTGGTGGCCGTGACCGACATCAACCTTGAGCAGGCGGCCAAGGTCGTCTCGGACCAGAAACTCACCGCCGAGGTGTACCCGGACGGCCACGCGCTGATCAATTCGCCGCAGGTCGAGGCGATCCTGGTGACCTCATGGGGCCCGAGCCACGAAGAATTTGTGTTGGCGGCGATTGCGGCCGGCAAACCCGTGTTCTGCGAGAAGCCGCTGGCAGTGACTGCCGAAGGCTGCCGCAAGATCGTCGAGGCCGAAGTGGCCCACGGCAAGCGCCTGGTGCAGGTGGGTTTCATGCGTCCGTATGACCAAGGCTATCGCGCCTTGAAAGCCGTGATCGACAGCGGCCAGATCGGCGAGCCGCTGATGCTGCACTGTGCCCACCGCAACCCGAGGGTGGGTGAGAACTACAAGACCGACATGGCGATCACCGACACCCTGATCCACGAGCTGGATGTGTTGCGCTGGTTGCTGGCCGATGACTACGTGTCGGTGCAGGTGGTGTTCCCGCGTAAATCGAGCAAGGCGCTGGCCCATCTGCGTGACCCGCAGATCGTGCTGCTGGAAACCGCCAAGGGCACGCGCATCGATGTGGAAGTGTTTGTGAACTGCCAGTACGGCTACGACATCCAGTGCGAAGTGGTGGGGGAGACCGGTATTGCGAAATTGCCGGAGCCGTCCCAGGTGCAGATGCGCAGCGGGGCCAAGTTGTCGAATGCGATCCTGATGGATTGGAAAGACCGGTTCATCGCGGCGTATGACGTTGAGCTGCAGGCGTTTATCGACGGTGTAAGGGCAGGGCAAGTGGGGGGGCCGTCGGCGTGGGATGGTTTTGCGGCGGCGGTGGCGGCGGATGCGTGTATTGAGGCGCAGAACAGTGGGCAGATTGTGAAAGTGGGCCTGCCACCCCGTCCGCATTTCTACGGCTAACCACAACCCTCACTGATGTAACGCAGTCAGTGTGGGAGCGGGCTTGCTCGCGAATGCGGCCTTTCAGTCAACATTTGCATCGACTGACCCACCGCATTCGCNNTTGACCGAGTTCCTACCTCAAATTCGGGAGATCTCAAGCATGCGCATCGCATTAGACCCCTACATGTACCGCCACCTGCCCCTCGGCCAAATGGTCGACAAGGCCGCCGAGCTCGGCTACCAGCACATCGAACTCTCGCCCCGGGAAGACTTCCTGCCGTTCTACAAGGCCCCCCGGGTCGACCGCGCGCGCATCAAGGAATTTCGCAAGGCCTTGAGCGACGCCGGCGTGCAACTCTCATCCCTGCTGCCCATGTACCACTGGGCCGCCGCCGACGAAGGCCTGCGGGTTGCCGCCGTGCGCAACTGGAAGCGCGCGATCCAGATCGCCGTGGAAATGGACTGCGAGCTGGTCAACACCGAATTCACCGGCCAGTCCGACAATCCGTTAGTGTGCGAAAACCAGTTCATGCGCTCCATGGACGAGCTGATGCCGGAGTTCGAGCGCGAAGGCATCAAGCTGGATATCCAGGCGCATCCGTACGACTTCTGCGAGCGCAACAACGAGTCGGTGGACATCATTCGCGGCCTCGACCGCGACTGGATCAACTACCTCTACGCCGCGCCGCACACCTTCTTCTATGACGACGGCAAGGGCGATATCGCCTCGATGCTCAAGTACGCAGGCTCCAAGCTCAGCCACTTGATCATTGCCGACACTTACAACCACCGCGCTTCGTCCAACCTGCGCTACATCGTCAACCCGCCGGGCGTCACCGCCACCGTGCACCAGCACCTGGACATCGGCCAGGGCGAGGTGAACTGGGAGGCGTTTTTCGGCACTCTGCGGGAAATCAAGTTCGACGGCATTGCCACGGTGTCGGTGTTTGCCTGGGAAGACCGGCCGGATGAGTCCAACCGGATGATGCTGGAGCGGGTGACCCGCGAGTTGTGCTGTTAGACCGTTGTGGCGTGCCCTGTGGCGAGGGAGNNCAAGCTCCCTCGCCACAATTAACCAAGGAGTATTTGTATGCGAATCGGACTGGTTGGATACGGCAAAGGCGGCCGTGTATTTCATGCACCCCTGATAGCCAGCCTGCCGGGGGCGACCTTTGTCGGCGTGGTGACACGGTCACCCGAACGTCGCCAGCAACTGGCGACGGATCACCCCGGAGTGAAGGCCTTCGACAGTATCGGGCAGATCACCGAGGCCGGTGTCGACGTGCTGGTGATCTCCACCACCCTCAAGGGCCGTCCGGCCCTGGTGCTGGAGGCCATCGAACACGGTGTGGCGGTGGTCAGCGACAAACCCTTTGCCAGCAATGCCGAACAGGCCCAGGCCTTGATCACCGCCGCCGAGCGCCAGGGCGTGCTGCTCAGCGTCTACCAGAACCGGCGCTGGGATTCGGACTTCCTGACCCTGCGCAAGCTGATCGACGCCGGAGCCCTGG
>NZ_JACARK010000825.1:0-1031 GCF_013386655.1 Pseudomonas sp. K5002
CAACGCCGTGCTGGTGGAGCAAACCCTGACAGCGGGCAACTACCGCTTGCATGCACTGCCGGGCACGGTTCCGCCCAAGCCGGGGCTGGCCAGGGATGACTCGGGCCGCTCGATCATCGTCGAGCTGTGGGACATGCCTGTCGCCCGCTTTGGTGAGTTCGTCGCCGAGATTCCCGCGCCGCTGGGCATCGGCAACCTCACCCTGGCGGACGGGCGCAGCGTAAAGGGGTTTATCTGCGAGCCCTGGGCCCTGGCAGGCGCTACTGACATCACCGAATTCGGCGGCTGGCGCGCCTACATGGCGAGCAGGAAATAGCCATGCAGCTCTCGACCATGAGAAAGCCCAGCGAACGGCCGGACAGCCTGGCGGAACGGGTTTACCAGCAGGTGAAGGACGACATCTTCGACTTTCGTTTGTTGCCGGGTGACCGCTTCAGTGAGGGTGACGTGGCCGAGCGCATGCAGGCCAGCCGTACGCCGGTGCGCCAGGCGCTGTATCGGCTGGAGCGGGAAGGGTACCTGGAGGTGTTTTTCAGGAGTGGCTGGCAGGTGCGGCCGTTCGACTTCAACTATTTCGAAGAGCTTTACGACGTAAGAATCGTGCTGGAGTTGGCCGCTGTCAGCCGCTTGTGTGGCATGGCGGAGCAGGGGCTTGAACGGCTTGAAGCGATCTGGCGGGTGGACGAAAGTGCCCGGCTGGATGACGCACAGGTCGTCTGCGCGCTGGATGAGGAGTTCCACTGCGGGTTGGTGCAGGCCACGGGCAACGCTGAAATGGCGCGCATGCATTACGAGATAACCGAGAAAATCCGCATCATTCGGCGGCTGGATTTCACTCAGCAATCACGTATCGCAGCGACCTATGAGGAACACGCAAGCATCCTCGATGCGATCTCGGCACGGCACCGCGATCTGGCGCAGCAACTGCTCAAGACTCACATCGAGGTGAGCAAGCAGGAGGTGCGCAAGATCACGTTGCATCGGTTGGCGGTGGCGAGAGGATAAGCAGCCCGTGCCCTGTGGCGAGGGAG
>NZ_JACARK010000826.1:0-2123 GCF_013386655.1 Pseudomonas sp. K5002
CTGACGTGCATCAGCCCCGCCGGCGCGTTCTACGCGTTCGCCTCATGCGCCGCGCTGATCGGGCGCACCTCGGCGGGCGGGCGGCTGCTGCGCAGCGATGAAGACGTGGCCCTGGCGCTGCTGGATGAGGCCAATGTAGCCGTGGTGCATGGCAGCGCCTTTGGCCTGGGGCCGTACATCCGCATCGCCTATGCCCTGGATGACAAGTCGTTGCGCCAGGCGTGCGAGGCAATCCGCGGCTTCTGCAGCAGCTTGCTGGCAGAAGAATAAAAGTGATGAGTTCACATAGATAAATATCGCTAATGGTGGCGTGCGCCCCTTCTTAAGATTAAGGCCGAACAGGACAACACTCACAACAACAAGGTCCGCCCCCATGTCTATGCCTGAAGTCATAAAACCCGCTGTGCGCAGCCAATACCGCTGGGTGGTTGCTGCGCTGATTTTCCTGATCTACACCGTGGCCGCCGCCGACCGGGCCAACCTCGGCGTGGCGCTGCCGTTCATTCGCCAGGAATTTGCAATGAGCAACGCCCAGGCCGGTGGCCTGGTCAGCCTGTTCCTGCTGGCTTACGCCCTGGCACAACTGCCGTCGGGCTTTGCCTTCGGCCGCTTTGGCGTCAGCCGGATCCTGCCGGGGGCCATGGTGCTGACCTCGTTGCTGACCGGCCTGGTAGGCACCGCCAGCTCACTGCTGGCGCTGAAACTCTACCGCCTGGGCCTGGGCATCGCCGAAGGCCCGCTGCCCATCAGCATGACCACCACCATCAATAACTGGTTTCCGGCACGGGAAAAAGGCACCGCGTCGGGGATCTTTCTGTCGGCCGTGAAGTTCGGACCGGTGATCGTGCCGCCGCTGTGTGCCGTGATCATTTCGGTATGGGGGCTGGCGCGAAATTTTCTACTTCTTTGCGATCCCGGGCATCGTGCTGGCGGTGGTCTGGTACTTCCTGGTCACCGACCATCCGTCCCGCAGCCGCTTCGTCAACCAGGCCGAACTTCAATACATCGTCGAAGACACCGCAATCGCCCAGACCGCCCGTGTGCACAAGACGCCGGCGTGGGTGAAAAAGCTCGACCGGGTGATCCGCACCCGCGATGAAAAGCCCCTGGAAACCAACCGTCAGGTTTTCACCTCATGGAATATCTGGGGGTGCGCCACCAGCTACTGCTTCCAGCTCGGTGTCTCCAGCGTGCTGCTGGCGTGGATTCCCACCTACCTGATGACCGTCAAGCAGTTCTCGATCATGAACATGGGCCTGGTCTCGGCAGCGCCCTGGGTGGGCGCGGTGCTGGGCAACCTGCTGGGCGGTTTCTGCTCGGACCGCCTGATGGGCGGGCGCCGCAAGCCGGGCATGTTGCTGTCGGCGGTCGGCACCTCGTTGATGATGTACCTGCTGATCAATTCACCGGCCGAGCCCCTGCCCTACGGCTTGCTGCTGATGCTGACCGGCGTGGTGCTGAGCCTCGGCTTCTCGTCCTACATGGTCTACCCGATGGGCCTGACCACCAAGAAGACCTTCCCGATCTCCAACGCCATCGTGAACATGATCGGCCAGTTGGGCGCCGCCGCCACGCCCTTCATCACCGGCCTGCTGCTGGACAACTACGGCTGGAACTACGTGTTCGCCTGGCTGGCGATCGGCTCGTTCATCAGCTTCATCATTTTGCTGACCATTGCCGAGCCCCGCCCGGCCTCCAGCCACCCGACCTGATTTGTCACCACCACGAGGAGTTATCCATGTCACCCCAAGACCAAGAATTGGTTGCCCTGTTTGCCGGCCTGGACACCCCGGGCGTGTCCGACGCCCTGGACAAGCTAGGCCTGCCCGGCCAATGCCTGGGAATCATGCCCCTGGACAACTATCGCCAGGTGGTGGTCGGCCCGGCCTTCACGGTGCGCTACGTCAGCGCCAGCACCCCGCCGGGCACCGTCGGTGACTTTATCGATGACGTGGCCGAAGGCGATGTGGTGGTGATCGACAACGACGGACGCACCGACTGCACGGTGTGGGGCGACATCATGACCCAGTACGCCGGCAGCCAGCGGATCGCCGCGACGGTGATCGATGGCGTGTGCCGCGACGTGAGCAAGGCCCTGGGCGACGGCTACCCGCTGTTCACCA
>NZ_JACARK010000083.1:0-4498 GCF_013386655.1 Pseudomonas sp. K5002
CCGCCAGGGCGCGCAGGGAGCGCAGCAGGCCGCGCCAGGCCGGGTTGCTCTGGATACGCAGGTGTTCCAGGGAGGCGTTGAGGTCGCCCAGGGCTTCGGCGAAGCTGTCGTCATAAACGAACGGCTGGCGCATCTGGATCGATTCGGCCAGGGTCTGGCAGGCCTTGCCTTGCTGGCGCAACAGGCGCTGGCAGCGGAACAGCACGTCGCTGTGGAAGAAGGCTTCGGCGAGGGCGTTGTAAGGGTAGTGCGACGAGCTGGCGCGCTCGTGGATGTCCTGGGCCAGGAAGTACAGCTTGAGGTAGCGGCTGACCTTGGAGCCCGGGCGACCATTGCCGACCCGGTGCAGGATGATCTCTTTGGCGGCGTTCAGTGCTGCCACCACCCGGCCGTTCTGCTGCGCCAGTTCCAGGCGCCGCGCTTCCACATCCAGTTGGCGGATCGGTTCGAACAGTGACGACTTGAGCTTGAGGTAGCGTCCCAGCTCGCGAAACAGTCGCGCCAGGCTCTGCTGCACCGGCTGGTTGGAAAACAGCACCTGCCACAACACCGACAGCGCGCCATACCACGCGGCGCCGGCCACCAGCAGCAAGGGTTCATGCCAGAAGTCGGTGACGGCGCCACCGCGCTGGTCCACGCCGATCATGGTGTAGACCGAGAGAATCAGGGTGGCCGAAGCGATCGCCCCATAACGCTCGCCGAGGGCACCGAGCATGGTCAGGCCGAAGCTGGACAGAGCCAGGAAGATCGCGAAGATCCAGGGATAAGGGAAAAGCAGTTCGACGGACAGTGCCGCAGTGCTGAAGCACACCAGTGTCACGGCCAGGGCGTTGAGCCGGCCTTGCCAGTTGTCATCGGTCTCGGCCAGGGCGCTGGCGATAATCCCCAGGAACAGCGGGATCAGCAGCGCCATTTCATTCTGGTACCAGCACAGCGCCATGCTGCCGGTCAGGGCGATGAATACCCGTACGCTGTAACTGAACTTATCCAGTGCCCAAAGGCGCCGCATGGACTGCTTGAAGGAGGTCGATGACATGAAGTCTGGGGTCTTCCGGGACGATGCCGCTAAATTGAGCCAGTAATGACGCCACGGCAAGCGTGGCGATCACATCTGAGAGCAAAATTTATTCCAGTCATTACTTCCAAGCACACCACGAACCAAATGTGGGAGCGGGCTTGCTCGCGAAGGCGGTGTATCAGTCACTGATGTATTAGCTGACACTCCGCCTTCGCGAGCAAGCCCGCTCCCACATTTTTTTACCGGGTTCCGTCAGGCAAATTGGGCAGCGGCATAACCGGAGGCCCACGCCCACTGGAAATTGAACCCGCCCAGGTGACCGGTCACATCCAACACTTCGCCGATGAAGTACAAACCGGGGCTTTTCAGGGATTCCATGGTCTTGGACGAGACTTCCCGGGTGTCCACGCCACCCAGGGTGACCTCGGCGGTGCGATAGCCTTCAGTACCCGCCGGCACCAGTTGCCAGCTCCCCAGTTTGCCGGCGATGTCGGCAATCTCGGCGTGGGTGTACTGCTTCATCGGCTTGGAAACGAACCAGGTTTCGGCCAGCAGGTTGGCCATCTTCTTGGTGAAGATCTCACCCAGCAGGGTTTTCAGCTCGCTGTTCGGGCGCTCCACCTGTTGCGCTTGCAGCCAGGTGTGGGCGTCGTGGTCGGGCAGCAGGTTGATTTCCACCGTGTCGCCGGGTTCCCAGTAGGAGGAAATCTGCAGGATCGCCGGCCCGCTCAGGCCGCGGTGGGTAAACAGGATGTTCTCGCGAAAGCTTTGGTCGTTGCAGCTCACCAGGCAATCCACGGACGTACCGGACAGCTCGCCGCACAATTCCTTGAGCTGGTCGGTGATGGTGAACGGCACCAGCCCGGCGCGGGTTGGCAGCAGTTCATGGCCGAACTGCTTGGCCACTTGATAACCAAAGCCGGTGGCCCCCAGGGTCGGGATCGACAGCCCGCCGGTGGCGATCACCAGTGATTCGCAGCGCAACTCACCCAGGGTGGTTTGCAACTGATAGCCGCCATCGACCTTGGCAATCTCCTGCACCGAGGTGTCCAGGTGCATGCTCACGCCGACCTGGATGCACTCATCCAGCAGCATCCCGAGGATGTCGCTGGACTTGTTGTCGCAGAACAGCTGGCCGAGTTTTTTCTCGTGGTACGGCACGCCGTGCTTGGCCACCAGCGCGATGAAATCCCACTGGGTGTAGCGGGCCAGGGCGGACTTGCAGAAGTGCGCGTTGTGGGAGAGGAAGTTGGCAGGCTCCGTGTACATATTGGTGAAGTTGCAGCGGCCACCGCCGGACATCAGGATCTTTTTGCCGGCCTTGTTCGCGTGGTCGATCAACATCACCTTGCGCCCACGCCCGGCGGCGGTCAGCGCACACATCAAGCCTGCGGCGCCGGCGCCAATGATCACAACTTCGGTCGAGCGCACAGCCATGTCCTCATACAAATTCTGAATTGGAATACAGTCAAATGTGGGAGCGGGCTTGCTCGCGAATGCGCAGTGTCAGTCACCGAATCTGTCGACTGATATACCGCATTCGCGAGCAAGCCCGCTCCCACATTTTTGATCTCGGTATAGCTTGAGATCTTTACAGGATACGCACGCGCAACGAACGGCCTTTGATCTTGCCGTCATTCAAGCGCTGCAGCGCCTGCTTGGCGATCCCGCGTTCAACGGCCACGAACGCCTGGAAATCAAAGATCGCGATCTTGCCGACCTGGGCCCCCGGAATCCCGGCTTCACCGGTCAGTGCGCCAAGGATATCGCCCGGGCGAACCTTGTCTTTACGGCCGGCGGCGATGCACAGGGTGCTCATCAATGGCAGCAACGGGCCGCCGCTCTGAGGCTTGAGGTTGTCCAGTTGGTCCCAGTTCAGCGGCGACTTCTGCAACTGCTCGATGGCCTGGGCGCGGTGGGCTTCAGACGGGGCAACCAGGCTGATAGCGATGCCAGTCTCACCCGCGCGACCGGTACGGCCCACGCGGTGGATGTGGATTTCCGAGTCGCGGGCCAGTTCGACGTTGATCACCATGTCCAGTGCATCAATGTCCAGGCCACGGGCGGCAACGTCAGTGGCGACCAGTACCGAAGTACTGCGGTTGGCGAACATCGCCAGTACCTGGTCACGGTCGCGCTGTTCCAGGTCGCCATGCAGGCCAACGGCGGAGATGCCCTTGGCGGTCAGGTGATCCACGGTTTCCTGCACTTGCTGCTTGGTAAAGCAGAAGGCTACGCAAGACGCCGGGCGGAAATGCGCCAGGACCTTGGTCACCGCGTCCATGCGCTCTTCCGGGGAGATCTCGTAGAAGCGTTGCTCGATCTGGTCGTCCGAGTGGAACGCTTCGGCCTTGACCTGTTGCGGCGCGCGCATGAATTTCGAGGCCAGCTGCTTGATGCTCACCGGGTAGGTGGCCGAGAACAGCAGGGTCTGGCGGCGGGCCGGGGTCTTGCTGATGATGTCTTCGATGGCGTCGTAGAAGCCCATGTCGAGCATGCGGTCGGCTTCATCGAGGATCAGCGTGTTTAAGCCGTCCAAAACCAGCGAACCCTTGCGCAGGTGCTGCTGGATGCGGCCCGGGGTGCCGACGATGACGTGGGCGCCGTGCTCCAGGGAAGCGATCTGCGGGCCGAGGGACACGCCGCCGCACAGGGTCAGCACTTTGATGTTGTCTTCGGCGCGGGCCAGGCGGCGGATTTCCTTGGCCACCTGGTCAGCCAGCTCGCGGGTCGGGCACATGACCAGTGCCTGGCAACCGAAGTAGCGCGGGTTGATCGGGTTCAGCAGGCCGATGCCGAAGGCTGCGGTCTTGCCGCTGCCGGTCTTGGCCTGGGCAATCAGGTCCAGCCCTTTGAGGATCACCGGCAAGCTTTGCGCCTGGATCTGCGTCATCTCGACATAACCCAGCGAGTCGAGGTTAGCCAGCATGGCGGCGGACAGGGGCAAAGTATTAAAAGCGGTGGCGATGGTAGTCACGGGACTGGCTCTGCAAAACAAAATGTCGCGCAGTGTACCAGTCTCGTGGGATTTTCCCTGCAAGTTCTAGACGAGAAGCCTGTTAATGCTCAATGTCGTGCTCACGGCTGACCACGCGTTTGCCATCTTTTGGCGACAATTGCAGGAAGATCGCCGCCGCCAGCATCGCCATGATGCCCACGGTGACGAAGGTCAACTGGAACGCCCCAAGCACCGTGTCGACCCCGTCGTTGCCCACTTCGGCGGTAAAACCACCCAGCAGCGCACCGGCGCAGGCCACCCCAAGGCTCAGGGACAACTGCGCCACCACCGACAGCAAACTGTTGCCGCTGCTGGCCTGGGCGTCGTCGAGGTCGATCAGGGTCACGGTGTTCATCGCGGTGAATTGCAGCGAGTTGATCGCCCCGAGGATCGCCAGCATGCTCAGCAGCAGCGGGTAGGGCGTGTGTTCGCTGACCAGGCCCATGCTCGCCAGCATGATGCCCAGCGCCAGGGTGTTGCCG
>NZ_JACARK010000827.1:0-2406 GCF_013386655.1 Pseudomonas sp. K5002
TGGCACCGTGGGCGTGGCGGATGTGTGTGCGCCGTCGTGGCAAGGTCGCTCCTACCGTGACGTGGCCTACCTCAATCGCTGGCTGGCCGAAGGCTTTGCCGTCGTCGCCACCGACTACCAGGGCCTCGGCGTACCCGGTGGGCATCCGCTGCTGAACAGTCGCATGGCCGCCTACGGGATTCTCGACGCCGCCAAGGCCGTGGTGGCCGGGGTACCCGGGCTGGCCGACAAAGTGCTGATCGTCGGCCAGTCCCAAGGCGGTGCCGGCGCCTTCGCCGCAGCCGCCTATGCCGCCACCTACGCTCCGGACCTGGGAGTGAAAGGCAGCATCGGCACCGGCGTGATCTACACCCTCGACTACGCGAAGAACCCCAGCGAGGAAGTGCGCAACAAGGTCGATCCCACCCTGGCCTACGGCTTCTACACGTTGCTCGCCGCCCAGCAATACGACCCGAGCATCAACCCCGCCGACTTCTATACCGACAAGGCCCTGCCGATTTTCGAGCAGGCCCGTACCAGTTGCCTGTTCGCCCTCGAAGGCGATGTCGAAGGCCTCGGCCTGAGCATCGCCAACACCAAGAAAGACTACAAGGGCAAGCAACTCGCGCCGTGGCTGGCGCAGGTGTCTTACCCGACGCTGAAAACCTCGAAGCCGATTTTCATCGGCACCGGCGCCGAAGACACCACGCCGGCCGCCGCGACCCAGGTCAAGCTGATGCAGGACGCCTGCAAGGCTGGCTCCATCGTCGAAGGCCACCTGTACAAAGGCCTGGGCCACAGTGCCACGGTCAATGCATCGCTCAAGGACTCGATCCCGTTTGCCCACAAAGTCATCAACGACCAGCCGATCACCCCGATCTGCGCCCCCACCGCGCAATAAGCAGGAGGCTTGCATGAGCATCGAATTCTTTACCCGCCTGCCCTTGCACGGCGAAACCCAGTTCCTGCCCGGCGACCCGCGCAACCGGGGCGACTGGCATCGCGGCGGGCCCAGCACCGGCGCGGTGTCGGGCTTCAGTGTCGGTGATCATTTCACCTACATCGACTACCTCGGGCAAATCGCCAGGGCTGCGGAGATCAACGGCTTTGGCGGCGCACTGATGGTCAACGCGCCCACCGGCGAAGAACCGTGGACCGTCTGCGCGCTGCTGGCCCGGGAAACCCGTACCCTGCAATTCGTCACCGCCTTCCAGCCTTACCACTACACCCCGTGGGTGGCGGTGCAGCAGGCGGCGACCTACCAGCGGGCCACCGGCAACCGCCTGGTGTGGAACATCATCAACGGCGGCTCGGACGTGATCCAGCGCCAGGTCGGCGACTTCAGCGACCACGATGAACGCTACGAACGCGCCACCGAATTCATGGACGTGGTCAAGGGCTATTGGCACAACGAGTCCTTCCACTACGACGGCAAGTTCTACAAGGCCGACGGTGGTGGCCTGCGCGGGCCATTGAAGAAGGCCAAGCTGCCGCTGATCTGTACCGCCGGCTCATCCATCGCCGCCCGGGAGTTTGCCGCCAAGCACGCCGACTTCTACCTGATGCGCGCCGAACACCCGGACGAAATCGCCGCCCTGATCGCCGACCTGCGCGAACGCGCGCTGAAGTGGGGCCGCACTGACATTCGCTTCGGCCTGTCGATTGACGTGATCACCCGGGAAACCGAAGAACTGGCCCGCACCGAAGCCAAACGCTTCTTCGACGAAGGCATCGCCCGCGGCGCGGTCAAGGCCGTGGCGGCCCACGCCGGGTTGCGTACGGCGCGCAAGCTCAGCTACGAGCACGGCTTCAGCGAAAAAACCGAGACCCAGGGCTTCGATGACTTCTTCATCCACCCCAATGTATGGACCGGTTTTGGCTACATCGGTATTCCACCGGGCTGTGCGCTGGTGGGCAGCTACGAGAACGTGGTGGCGCGGATTCGCGAGTACAACAGCATCGGCATCGACCTGTTCTTCCTCGCCGGCTATCCGCACCTGGAAGAAGCCTACCGCCTCGGCGAGCACATCCTGCCGCACTTTCGCAGTGAACGCGCCGAGTTGAGTCGTCCCCAGGAGCCGGTGTTGGAACTGCGCTCCGCCAACGGCCCGGCCGGAGTCTGATGCCATGAGCCTACTGCTTAGCCGTCGGGACTTTCTCGGCTACAGCGTGACCGTCGGCGGCGGCTTGCTGCTGGCCGGTTGCGGCCCCGCTGACACGCCCAAAAACGTCACCGGCAACGATCAACCCCGCTACGGCGGGCGCCTGCGCCTGGGGATTCTCGACGGCAACCAGAGCGGCAACCTCGATGCCCACAAACCCATTGGCAGCGGCATCGTTCGCGGCTTTGCGTTGTACAGCAAGCTCTGGGAATGGGACGAGCAGATGCAGCCGCGCCTGGCTCTGGCCGAGTTCGCGGAGCCGAAT
>NZ_JACARK010000828.1:0-4206 GCF_013386655.1 Pseudomonas sp. K5002
GGCCAGGCTTGCGACGTCAGCACCGCGCCCGACGAATGCGAGCGTTGCGGCGCGCCGCTGCACCGGCGCAAGGTCCATTCGCTGACCCGTACCTGGGCCTATATGCTGACGGCGCTGGCGTTTTACGTGCCCGCCAACTTACTGCCGGTGATGAACACCTCGATGCTCGGCTCGGGCGCCGACAGCACCATCATGAGCGGCGTGCTGGAGTTCTGGCAGCACGGCGCCTGGGACATCGCCCTGATCATTTTCATCGCCAGCATCGCGGTGCCGGGTATCAAGTTCGTCGCATTGACGTTGCTGCTGGTCACCGTGCAGCGCAATAACCAGTGGGCGCGCAAGGAGCGCTCGAAGCTTTTTCGCTTCGTCGAAGTGATTGGCTACTGGTCGATGCTGGATGTAATCGTGGTGGCCTTGGTGGCCGCCCTGGTGCGGTTCCAGGCCCTGGGCACCATCGAGCCGCGCCTGGGCATTCTGTTCTTTGGCCTGGTGGTGGTTTTCACCATGCTCTCGGCAATGAGTTTCGACCCGCGCCTGATCTGGGAAAACCCACACAACGAGGAGATGCCGGATGGCGTCGCAAACCACTGACAAACCGCAGCCTGCGGGCTCGCCTGCGATCAAGACGCGGCGCTTCAGCGTCTCGCTGGTGTGGATCGTGCCGATTGTCGCGGTGCTGGTGGGCATTTCGCTGGTGGTGCACAGCATCCTTCAGCAAGGGCCGAGCATTACCATTACCTTCAAGACCGGCAGCGGCCTGACCGCCAACAAGACCGACGTGAAATACCGCAACGTGGTGATCGGCCAGGTGACTGATGTGGAGTTGAGCGACGATCAGAAAAGCGTCAACGCCACGATCAAACTGTCCAAGCAGGCGGAAAGCTTCACCCGTGAAGACTCGCAGTTCTGGGTGGTGCGCCCACGTATCGGCGCCGGCGGCGTTTCCGGTATCGACACGCTGCTCTCCGGGGATTACATCGGCGCCGATATCGGCCAGTCCGATACCCGCGCCAACCGGTTCACCGGCCTGGAAAACCCACCGCCCATTACCTATGGCGAACCGGGCAAGCGCTTCACGCTGCACACCCAGGATCTGGGTTCGCTGGATATCGGCTCCCCCGTGTACTACCGCAAGATTCCCGTTGGCCAGGTGGTGGCCTATGCCCTGGACGCTGACGGCAAGGGCGTGAACATCGACGTGTTCGTGCATGCACCCAATGACGCCTACGTCACCGAGAACACCCGGTTCTGGAACGCCAGCGGGATTGATGTGAGTGTCGGCGCCAACGGGTTTGCGCTGAAAACCGAATCCTTGTCGTCCATGCTGGTGGGCGGCATCGCCTTCCTCGCCCCGCCCTACAGCCCAAACGACAAGCCGGCAGACGAAGAACACTCCTACGAACTGTTCGCCGACCAGCAAACCGCGCTGGCCCCGCCCAATGGCAAGGCGCAATACCTGAACCTGCGGTTCGACCAGGCCTTGCGCGGGCTTACGGTGGGTGCGCCAGTGGAATTCCTGGGTATCGAATTCGGCAAAGTGGTGTCGATCAACCTGGATTTCGACGAGAAAAAACGCAGCTTCCCGGTCAACGTCGGCATCGTGATCTACCCGCAGCGCCTCGGCGAAGCCAACACCAAAATGCTCACGGTCTTGAAGCATGACCCCAACGACGAAGCCGGCGGTGTGCGCCTGATAGGCAGCTTCATCGAACACGGCCTGCGCGCCCAGGCCCGCAGCGGCAACCTGCTCACTGGCCAGCTGTATATCGCCCTGGACTTCTTCCCCAAGGCCGACAAAGTCGTGTTTGACCCGAACCTGCGCCCCGTCAGTATTCCGACCATCCCCGGCAACCTGGAACAACTGCAGGAAAAACTCGAAGGCATCGTCAACAAGATCAACCAACTGCCAATCGAGCGAATTGCCGGCAACCTCGACGGCAGCCTGGTGGAACTGCGCAAGGGTCTCGGCCAGTTCAACGCCAAGACACTGCCGGGGGTGCAAAACACGCTGGCCGACGTGAGTAAAACCCTGCAATCCGCCAGTTCGACCCTGGCCGAGGATTCGCCGCAACGGGAACAGTTGACCCAGACCCTGGACGAACTGAGCCGCATGTCGCGCTCCCTGCGAGAGCTGTCGGACTACCTGGCACGCCATCCCGAATCGCTGATTCGCGGTCGCCCCGACAACGCCGCGCCCTCCGACCTGCAAGGGCCACCGCGCAAATGACCACAGGAGCAACCACCATGGCTTTGCCGCTGAAGATCACGCTGCTCACCGGGTTGCTGCTGCTGACGGCGTGCCGCAGTGAGCCCATTCAATTTCATACCCTGACGCCGGTGCAGCGCAGCAATGCGTCATTGGCCGCGGGGGGCGAGATCCGGATTGAAAGCATCACGGTCCCGCCACAGGTCGACCGGCCACAGATTGTCATCCGCCAGGGTGACAGCGGCGTGGCCATTCTCGAGACGCAATGGTGGGCTGCCAGCCTGGTGGATGAGTTGCGCAGCGCGCTGGTGGATCAACTCGCCAGCAGCCGGAAAAACCTGGCGGTGCGCATTGAGGTCCAGCGCTTTGACTCGATCCCCGGGCAGTACGCCCTGCTCGACGTCAAATGGCGGCTTCGCCAGACGGGCACGGACGAACGCACGCCGCTGACGTGTCGCACGGTGGTGCAGTCGCCATCCGGCCCGACCATTGACGACCTGGTGATCGCGCAGCAAAACAACGTCAAGCGGTTTGCCGCGCTGCTCAGCCAGGCCGCCGACAAGTCATCGAGTGAGTGCCCCGCCGTGCGGTAAACATTGATCCGGGGGATCGAGCCATGCGCACATTCTGGAAGTGGTATCAGCAACTGCTGGAGAATGACTTCAGCACCCAGGTCTTCGACAATGTGAAGAACCTGCTGGTATGCGCGCTGTTGTTTGCTGCGGGCACCAACGCACTGGCCGGGAAACATGAGCTGTTCCTCGGCATCCTGGCGTCAAGCGTGGCCGGGTGGGGCTTGATCGTGGTCTCAAGCTTGCTGATGGTGCTGAATGTGAGCGATGGCATCCGCCGGCTCGCCAAGCTGCGTTATCACCTGGTCCTTCAGCTGCTGCTTATCCTGATCTATGTGCTGGTGGCAGCCCGCGTGGTGGAAATCGTCTGGGGCTTTCGATCCCATTGATCCAGGTTTCTACCCCAGCAATCCCATCTCCTGCGCCCGCGCCACCGCCTGTGTGCGCCGCTCCACCCCGAGCTTGCTGTTGATATGGCTGGCGTGGGTTTTCACGGTGTGCAGGGAGATAAACAGCTGATTGCTGATCTCCTGGTTTGAACAACCCTGTGCGATCAGGTGCAGCACCGCCAGTTCACGGGTGCTCAGGGTCTCCAGTGTGTGTGGGGTTTCAACTACTGCAACATCCGGCAAGAGTGCCAGCAGGCCCTGGTTCATCAGTCCATGGGGATCCCGAGACAGCTGCTCCCGCGTCCACTCGGGATAGCGTTCCAACAGGCGCTGGAAAGGTTGCATCGCGCCACCGGCAGCCGCTTCAAGCGCGCGGGCAAACACCGGGCGGGCCTGGGCTTCCTGGCCACCGTCCAGCAGTAACAGTGCCTGCTGGGTCAGCGCCATCAGGCTGATCATCTGCCGGCCGCTGTTATGGGCCTGGCGTGCCAGTTCATCGAGCCGTTGCAGTGAAGCCGCCGGCTGATGACGGATGGCGTCGAGTGCCGCCTGTTGCAACTCGATATGTTGCGGCAGGTGCGGGTGGAACTCCGGTGCGGCAGCGGCCTGTTCACCGTTGTAGGTTTGCCCCAGCCGCGTCAGCCAGGCATCGGCCAGGTCGGTGCGCCCCTGAGCCAGCCATAGCTCGCATTTGACCAGGGTGATCATCGCCAGATAGAAAATCGGCGGCACGTCCCAGATATGCATCAAGCGCTCGGCCTCGGCCAATTCGGCAAAGGCCACGGAGAAGTCGCCACGGCGACCTTCGAAGCTGGCGATCACACAGTGGCCGATCAACACGCTGATATCCCGACAGGCTCGCGCCTCCGTCAATCCGGCACGCAGCCGAGCGAGCCCGGCTTCAGGCTGGCAGCGCATCAGCAGCAAATAGCCTTCGTACAACGCCAGGCGCGCGCGCACTGCGTACAGGCGTTGCGGCGCCAGGCCTTGCAAACGTTGCAGGCCCTGGCGCACTTCATCCAGCGACCGCAGGATCTCG
>NZ_JACARK010000829.1:0-3356 GCF_013386655.1 Pseudomonas sp. K5002
CGGCGCAGGCCGCCCATGTGGCGGTGGCCAAGGCCATTGCACGTTTTGAACCGGTGACCGTGGCGGTCTCGGCCGGCCAGTACGAAAACGCCCGGGCGCGCCTTGACGTGCCGAATATTCGCCTGGTGGAAATGTCCAGCGACGACGCCTGGGTCCGCGATACCGGGCCGACCTTCGTGATCAACAACAGCGGTGAAGTGCGCGGTGTGAACTGGGACTTCAACGCCTGGGGCGGTTTTGATGGCGGCTTGTACTCGCCGTGGAACCGCGACTCCCAGGTGGGCGGCAAGATCCTCGAGATCGAGCGCAGCCCGCGTTATCGCACCGAAGGGTTTGTGCTGGAAGGCGGTTCGATCCACGTCGACGGCGAAGGCACCCTGATCACCACTGAAGAATGCCTGCTTAACCGCAACCGCAACCCGCACCTGCAGCGTGAGGAAATCGAAGCGGTGCTCAGCGCCAACCTGGCGGTGGATAAGATCATCTGGCTGCCGGATGGCCTGTTCAACGACGAAACCGATGGGCATGTGGATAACTTCTGCTGCTACGTACGCCCAGGCGAAGTGTTGCTGGCCTGGACCGACGACCCGCAAGACCCGAACTATGCGCGCTGCCATGCCGCCATGGACGTACTGCAAAGCAGCACCGACGCCCAGGGCCGCTCGTTCACAGTGCATAAAATGCCGATCCCGGGGCCGCTGTACGCCACCGAGGAAGAATGCGCAGGCGTGGACCCGGTAGACGGCACCCAGGAGCGCAATCCCACCGTGCGGTTGGCCGGTTCCTACGTCAACTTCCTGATCGTCAACGGTGGCATCATCGCGCCGAGCTTCGACGACCCGCTGGACAGCCGCGCCAAGGAGATTCTGCAGAGCCTGTTCCCGCAGCATGAAGTGGTGATGGTGCCTGGCCGCGAACTGTTACTGGGGGGTGGCAACATCCACTGTCTGACCCAGCAACAGCCGGCCCCGCACAAAAACTGAGTGCACTTGTAACAGCCTGGTGCCGGGTTTAACGGCAATCGAGTGCGCCATGTTTTGCGCGCTTACAGCAACCCCGCGGCCCGTCAGGTTCGCGGGCTTTTTTGTGTGCAAGTGCCGACAAACCGGGCACATTGGCATAGCTCTTGTATCGCTGTTGCGACACACAGCACGGTGTATGACTAAGCGGTTCTGTCATAAACCTTGAGTAAGTTAGCCGCTCATGCCGTCGGAGAGAGCGCTGAAATGAATGCCGATATCAACCTGATGTACACGCGCACGTTCCACCCTTTGCGGGTGAACGGTGACGCGATCCACGCGCTGGCGCTCTGGTTGAAGGCAAACGGTTCGCGGCAGATCAGGACGCCCGACCCGCGCCGGGTGATGAGCGAACGGTACCCGGCGGGGCTGTTCAGCGAGGACGAGGTGCAGGCGTTGTGTGAATTGATGCAAGGCTGACGGTTGTTTTCAATGTTGCACTGGACCTTGTGGTGAGGGAGCTTGCTCCCGCTGGGCTGCGCAGCAGCCCCAAAACAGATCATCGAGTTCTATCTGAAAAAACACAGTCGCCTATTTTGGGGGCGCTTCGCACCCCAGCGGGAGCAAGCTCCCTCGCCACGCAAGCCTGTTAGAAGCTATAGGTGCCAGTCACCACCAGGCTGCGCGGGTCGCCGAACTGAATCTGCGCTGCACTCGTCGCTGACGCGTAGTACGTCTTGTCGCTGATATTGTTCAGCGCCGCCCGCACATCCCATTCCTTCTGCCGAAACCCGGCCAGTGCGTCCCAGCGCCCATAACCCGGCAACGCCACCGTGTTGGCGTTATCCGCATAACGCTCACCCACCAGCGTCAGCCCGGTTTCCGCGTACCAGCCCATCTCCGGTTTCCAGGTGACGAACAGGCTCGCGTTGCGCTTGGCCACGTCGCTGATGCGCTTGCCTTCAAACCCATTGTTGTCTTTCACCACCGTGGCGTCCTGCAGGCCGACGCCACCGCGCACGTACCAGTTGCCGATGATCTTGCCGGTAGCGGTCAACTCCACGCCACGGGAACGCTGCTCGCCGCTGAGCAGGGTGATGGTCGGGTCCAGCGGGTCGCGGGTGCGGCGGTTGTAGAGCTCCAGTTCATACACCGCCAGGGTGGTGCTCAGGCGGTCGTCGAGCCAGTCGCTCTTGACCCCGATTTCCTTCTGTTTGGTCAGCTCCGGGCTCAGGTCGTTGGCGTTGCCCGTGGCATTGGGCGTGATGCCGATCAGGCCGCCGCCGGTCGGCGAGAACGTCTTGCTCCACGAGGCATAGAACGAATGGTGTTCCAGCGGCGTCCAGACCAGGCCCACGCGCGGGCTGGTGCTGTGGCTCACGACCTGTTCCGAGGCGTTGGTCAGTTTGTTGGTGGACTCCACATCAAAGCGGTCATAGCGCAAACCGGCGAGCAGTTGCCATTGATCGTTCAGGCGCAGTTGGTCCTGCACATACACGCCCTGGCTTTGCGCTTCGGTGTGACTGCTGCTGAATGCCGGCAGGCGACCGTAGTGGCGCAGGTCCGGGTTGGGGTTGTACACATCCACGCTCGGCACAGCGGCGAGCGGCGCTCGGTAGAGTTTCGGGTCACGGCGCTGGTTGCCCAATTCCACTCCGGTGAGCAAGCGATGCTCCAGGCCGAAGGTGGTGAAGCCGCCTTCCAGTTCGACGTTGTTGAGGATGTTGCGGGTGGTCAAGTCCTGCTGCCAGCGCTGGCGCCCGACCTTGCCGGTTTTTGGGTCGTAGCTGACGGCGTAAGTGTTATCGAAGTCGCTGTCTAGGGTGAACACGCCCAACGTATGGCGCAGTTGCCAACTGTCGTTCAGCTCATAGGCAAGCCGCGAACGCAGGGATTGGGACGTGTCGTCGATGTAATCGCGCTTGTCACCATAAGTGGTGCCGCGGCTGACATCTGCCGGCCGCCCATTGACCCCGGGAATGCCCCGGTCCGGCGTGCGGTTGTAGCGGCTGTATTCGTACTGCACCAGCCAGTTCAGGTCGGGGCTCAGTTGCCAGCTCATGGACGGCGCAAACAGTTGGCGATTGCCGCTGACGCCGTCGCGGAAACTGTTGTTGTCCTGGTTGCCCATGTTCAGGCGCAGGCTGATGGTATCGGTGGGGTCGGTGCTGAGGTCGGCGTACAGGCTGCGCAAATCATTGCTGCCGCCCTGGGCCTCGATGCTGGAGGCGCGACCGGCCTGGGGCAGCTTGCTCACACGGTTGACGATGCCGCCCTGGCCGCCGCGGCCGTACAACACGGCTGCCGGGCCTTTGAGCACCTCGATGCGTTCGATGTTGTGCAGGTCGCGCACGTATTGGCTGTCGTCGCGAACGCCGTCCAGGTAGAAGTCGTTGC
>NZ_JACARK010000830.1:0-6952 GCF_013386655.1 Pseudomonas sp. K5002
AGCCTGAGCCAGATCTGCAACCAGCTGATCGTCGGCGGCGGCATTGCCAACACCTTCCTGGCCGCTGCCGGTCACCCGGTGGGCAAATCGCTGTACGAGCCGGACCTGCTGGACACCGCCCGCGCCATCGCCGCCAAGGTCAGCGTGCCGCTGCCGGTAGACGTGGTGGTGGCCAAGGAATTCGCTGAAAGCGCCGAAGCCACCGTCAAGCTGATCGCTGACGTTGCCGCTGACGACATGATCCTGGACATCGGCCCGCAAACTGCAGCCAACTTCGCTGAACTGCTGAAGTCGTCCAAGACCATCCTGTGGAACGGCCCGGTCGGCGTGTTCGAGTTCGACCAGTTCGGCAACGGCACCAAAGTGCTGGCCCATGCCATCGCTGAAAGCTCGGCATTTTCCATCGCTGGCGGTGGCGACACCCTGGCGGCCATCGATAAATATGGCGTTGCTGACCAGATCTCCTACATTTCTACGGGGGGTGGTGCGTTCCTCGAATTCGTTGAAGGCAAGGTACTGCCGGCTGTCGAAGTGCTGGAAAGCCGGGCCAAGGGATAAGGCACTTGCTGAGGAAAAGGAGCATTCCGATGATCAGGTCGTTGGCACTGGTGATTGCAGCGGGCCTGCTGGCCGGCTGCGGCAGCACGCCGAAAGCGGCGCCCGAGGCTGAAAAGGCCGGGGCGGCGCGGCAAAAGAGTTGCTACCAGGCTGACTGGCAGGCCGAAACCATGCCGGTGATCAACAAGCGCATCGGGCCGGACGGGTTGGAGAAATACGACTCTGCGCCCAACGGTCAGGAACAGGGTTGCCCTTGACGGGTCTGATTCACTAACCGACAGCAGCGGTGGCCGCAGGTCGCCGCTTGAGGATTGGCAATGAAAGGCGTTTTCGCCCTGGCGGCACTGGCGTTATTGGCCGGATGCACCAACCTGAACATGTTCGACAAGAAGGCAGAGCCGGCAGACAAGTGGACCACCTGGACGTGTGACAGCCAGGCGCAAGTCAACTGGCGCTTTGCCGACCAGGCCCGCACCCAGGTGGATCTGCGCCTCGGCGGCTCGGACCAGGTGTATCGCCTCAAGCAGGATGTGGCGGCCTCGGGCGTGCTGTACAGCGACGGCCAGTTGGCGTTTCACACAAAAGGTGAGGAAGGCCTGGTTTACTGGGTTGCCACCGATGATTTGATCGGGCGCGGCTGTAAAGCGCAATAACACGCCGCGATCACCTGTAGGCGCCGGCTTGCCGGCGATAGCGTCAGCCGCCATCGCCGGCAAGCCGGGTCCTACAGACAGGTTTAACGATTAAGCAGGGCAGGCTTTGAAAGCCTGACCTTCAATAACTTGAATAGCAGCCGCCGCTACGGCAGGCTTGCACGATTAACGACCCTCGACCGGGAGAGAGACTCACAATGGCACTTATCAGCATGCGCCAGATGTTGGACCACGCAGCCGAATTCGGCTATGGCGTTCCAGCCTTCAACGTCAACAACCTTGAGCAGATGCGCGCCATCATGGAAGCCGCTGACAAGACTGACTCTCCAGTGATCGTCCAGGCTTCGGCCGGCGCGCGCAAATACGCCGGTGCCCCGTTCCTGCGTCACCTGATCCTCGCCGCGATCGAAGAATTCCCGCACATCCCGGTGTGCATGCACCAGGACCACGGCACCAGCCCTGACGTGTGCCAGCGCTCCATCCAGTTGGGCTTCAGCTCGGTAATGATGGACGGTTCCCTGGGCGAAGACGGCAAGACCCCGACCGACTACGAATACAACGTACGCGTCACCCAACAAACCGTGGCCATGGCTCACGCCTGTGGCGTTTCGGTTGAAGGCGAACTGGGCTGCCTGGGTTCCCTGGAAACCGGCATGGCCGGTGAAGAAGACGGTATCGGCGCCGAAGGCGTACTGGATCACAGCCAAATGCTGACCGATCCGGAAGAAGCCGCCGACTTCGTGAAAAAGACCCAAGTTGACGCCCTGGCCATCGCCATCGGCACCAGCCACGGCGCCTACAAATTCACCAAGCCACCTACCGGCGACGTGTTGGCCATCGACCGCATCAAGGAAATCCACAAGCGCATCCCGAACACCCACCTGGTGATGCACGGTTCTTCCTCGGTACCGCAAGAGTGGCTGGCGATCATCAACCAGTACGGCGGCGACATCAAAGAAACCTACGGCGTGCCGGTTGAAGAAATCGTCGAAGGCATCAAGTACGGCGTGCGCAAGGTCAACATCGACACTGACCTGCGCCTGGCCTCCACCGGTGCGATGCGTCGCCTGATGGCCACCAACCCGAGCGAATTTGACCCACGTAAATTCTTCGGCGCTACCGTGACTGCCATGCGTGATGTATGTATCGCACGTTACGAAGCCTTCGGTACTGCGGGCAACGCTTCGAAGATCAAGCCGATCTCCCTGGAAGCGATGTACCAGCGTTACCTGAAAGGTGAGTTGAACGCCAAGGTCAACTAAGCCTTACGCGTTAATGAAAAGCCCGCAGCGATGCGGGCTTTTTTGTGGCTGAAATTTGATCAGGCGGCTGCGGGGGTGTCGAAGCCGCGGTATTCGATGACGCGGAATACGTCGCTTACGTCCTGCACCAGGATGCGGGCGGTGTTGGCTACGTGGTTCAGGTCACGCTCCGCAAAATCGGGCAGGCTGGAGCAGGCCATCAAGTTGAGGTGTTCGAGGGCGGCGTTGAGGCGTTCACGCAGGCAGGCGTGCAGGTCCGTGAGTGGTGCATCGCTGTCGATCAATAGCACGGGGTATTCGGTGGCTGTTTCGGTGCAAGGGGTGAAACGGCGGGGTGGGAGTTGTGGCTTCATGGCAAATCCTTAACTCAAAAGAAAATTGGCCACCGTTTGCTGCGAAACAAATAGGGTGGCAGCTGTACGCGGGTTCGCAGACCGAGGAGTTAAGACCCGGCAGACCCGAAGGTCTCCCACGTACAACCGCCATAAAAAGCCGAGCATTGGCAGGACTGCCTATGTCGTATTTTGACGGGTACGGTATTAACTCTGTAGGGCTGCGAAACCCTATCGCCGTTCAATGCCGGCGACGGGGCGAACTATAAGCGGCGCTCCGATTCACCGCAACGGCCCTGTAGGGCACAGGACCCCTGTGGGAGCCGGCGGTGCGACGATTCGACTTGCCCGCGATGGCGGTGTGCCAGTCGAAGAATAAGTTGGCTGATACACCGCCATCGCGGGCAAGTCGAATCGTCGCACCGCCAGCTCCCACAGGGATAAGTGTTGTTTAAGTGATTGTGTTAATCACCGAATGATCCTTGGGTCCATAGGACAGTGCCTACGAGATGTGAGGAGACTTAGTTCTCCAGCAGCACCTTCGGATTCGAGTTACCCCACACCGTATACAGATCCGCCAGCAACGCACCGTTGATGTCTTCAACCTCCGCCTGGCTGGTCTCCACCGCGCCCTGCTTGCCGAACAACACCACCTCATCGCCGCTCTTCACGGTCGGCACGTCGGTGACATCGACCATCAGCGTGTTCATCGACACCTTGCCCACCACCGGCACCCGGTGCCCGTTGATCAGCACGATGCCTTTGTTGGTAAACGCCCGGCGATAGCCGTCGGAATAACCCACGGTGATGTTCGCCAGTTTCGAATCCCGCGCCAGGGTGTAGGTGCGGTCGTAGCCTACGGTGTTGCCTTTCGGGTAGCTGTTGACCGACGCCACGTGGGATTTGAACTGCATCACCCGCTTGTATTCGGTGAACGACGGCACGGTATCGCCAAACAGCAGGCCGCCCGGACGAACCATGTCCAGCCGCGACTCGGGTACTTCCAGGGTGGCGAAGGAGTTGGCGGCGTGCAGGGTGATTTTGCTGCGGTCGAGCTGGGCGACGCTGATCAGCCAGTTGGCTTGTTCGTTGAACGCCTTGAGCCCGGTGCGCACGTCGGCGGCGTCTTCGACGGCGAAGTGGGTCATGATCGCCGTCACCTGCAGGTTTGGCACCTTGGTAATGGCTACGGCGTCGCGGCGGCCCTGGGCGGTGGTCATTTCCACACCGTTGCGGCTCATGCCGCTGGAGTTCAGGCCCAGGTGCACGACCAGTGGGCGGCCGTGGTTTTCGGCGATCAGGCTGGCGCGCACGGCGAAGTCCAGATTGCCCACCAGCTCTTCGACGTTATACGGCAACGCAGCTTCCAGCTCGCTCAGGGCGGCGGTGCGTACGCGGATCAGTTGGCCCTTGAAGCCGCTTTCACGGACCACGCGGGCTTCTTCGTTGCTGGCGATGCCGACGCAGGGCACGCCCAGTTTGATCACCGAGGGCATCAGTAAACCGATGCCGTGACCGTAGGCATCCGCCTTGAGCACGGCGCAGATTTTCGACTTGTCAGCGAGGCTGGCTTGCAGGGTGCGGATATTGTTTTCGAAGGCGACCTTGTTGATTTCGACCCAGGCGTTGCTGTCCTGGATATTGACCTGGACCACCCCGTCGGCCATCGAGAGGGGTGGGGCGGCGAAGGCCGGGTTTTGCAGCAGTACCATGCCCATAGAGAGGGCGAGCAGGGTGCGGGAAAAGGGCATTGGGCAGTCTCCATGACTTTCTTGTAGGGGGTAGTGCGCGTGCGCGGCGCCATACTCGGATTGTCCTACAAGAAAGTCGAGACCCTGGGTCGCGGTTCTGTCCTAAAGCGTCGTGGGACCGGTCGCTGAAGCGAATCAGCTTCAGTCGTGATCAATGTCCAGCTTGGCAAACGTCACGCGGGCGCCTTCCTTGCTGTTGCCGCTGTTGTCCTGCACGTAGGCGCCGGCCTTGAAGTACAGCGGCTGTTTGCCCCACGCAGCGCCGATGCGTTCGTTCCATTGCCCGTTGGCGGCGTCGACGCTCAGCAGGCCGGCCTTGTTCAGGTGGATGACGTAGGTGAAGTCGCGGTCCAGCGGTACGTTCTCGGCGACGATGATCACCCGGCCTTCCGACTCGTCAGGGCGCATGCGCACCTTGGCGACGATGTTGCCGGTCTGGGTTTTTTCCTTGTATTGGTACTCGACCTTGATCAGTGGCTTCTGGCTTTCGTAGGCGTGGATTTGACCGATCACCACCTTGCCGGACGATGGCACCTTGTTGACCGCCAACGTGGCGCGCAGGTAGTTGTCGGCTTCGCTGTACAGCCAGTTGCGCAGGCGGCCGTCGGCGTAGGTTTCCCTAAGTTCGCTGCGAGGGTAAACGGCGTTCTCGGTACGCGTGCCGGTGACCGGGGTCCAGAATTGCACGCTGCTGCCTTCGGCCTGGAAGTATTGGTCCTTGAACCCGCTGAGCAGTTTCGGGGTGTCGATGGTCGAGGGCGGGGAGCCGACGGGGATGCTCAGGTTCCAGGTGGACAGATCAATCATTGAATACGCCTTTAACGGGGAGAGAAGGCCTTGGCTCGGGAGCCGGCACTTTCTTTATAGGTGGCTCGAAATGGATTGTTAATGGCTTTGTGGCGGATTGTTGGCGCCAATGAAATGTCAAAAAGCCATGTTTCCCGTAAACCGCGGGCTGTAGGCACTGACCGTTAGTCGGTTGTCTGGGCTTTGGCGCAATGATGGCACCGTCGTGGCTTCTGCTTTATGGGATCCAGGGCTAGAGTGAGCCCTGATTGTTTATCCGGTTTTGTCGCAAAAATGACCGGAATGACTCCGACGAAAGAGAAGCAGCAATGGAATGCGCTCCAATCAAGCCTCGCGATGGTTGTTCAGTGCTTTTGGTGGTCGATGACTATCCCGAAAACCTGATCAGCATGCGTGCGCTATTGCAGCGTGAAGATTGGCATGTGGTGACGGCGGCCTCCGGGGTGGAAGCCCTGGGATTGCTGCTCGAACACGACGTCGACCTGGTGTTGCTGGATGTGATGATGCCCGGCATGGACGGGTTCGAGGTTGCCCGGCTGATGCGCGGCAGCCAACGCACGCAACTGACCCCGATCATCTTTCTCAGCGCTCACGCCCAATCGCCGGCGGCGATGCTGGAAGGCTATGCCAGCGGCGCGATCGACTACCTGCTGAAACCCTTCGACCCGAATATCCTCAAGCCCAAGGTCCAGGCCCTGCTGGAGCACCAGCGCAACCGCCGTGCCTTGCAGCGCCTGAGTCACGATCTGGAATCGGCCCGGGCCTTCAATGCCTCGGTGCTCGACAATGCCGCCGAAGGCATCCTGGTGGTGGGCGAAGACGGCGTGATCAGCTACGCCAACCCGGCGATTTCGCGGCTGATCAATGCGCCGGTCGCCGAGATCCAGGGTGCCGAGTTCCTGGGCTTCCTACAGAAGCCCCATGTGCCTGGGTGGTCCGATTCTGCCTTGTATGAAGGCTACAAACGTGGCGAAACCTGGCGCCTGCACGACGCCATCTTGCGCACCGCACCCGGCCAGCAGTTGCCCGTGGCGATGTCGTGCGCCCCGCTGCCGGCCGAGCAGAAAGCCATGGTGGTCACGGTGCTGGACATGTCCGAGGTGCGCCATCTGCATCAGCAACTGGAGTTCCAGGCCGTCACCGACCCGCTGACGGGCCTGCTCAATCGGCGTGGGTTTCACCAGTCGGTGGAGAATGTGCTGTTGCGCAGCGAGCGTAACGAGCAGTCGCTGGTGCTGCTGTACCTGGACCTGGACGGGTTCAAGCGGGTCAACGATTCCCTCGGCCACGACGCCGGAGACCGCGTGCTGCGCTGGGTCTCGGAACAGTTGAAGGCGTGCCTGCGCTCCTACGACATTCTCGGGCGCATGGGCGGGGATGAATTCACCGCGCTGCTGGAGCTGGAATTTCCGGAGCAGGCGGCCAAGATTGCGGAAAAACTGATCGAACGGGTGTCGATCTGTCAGCAGGTCGACGGTCTGGATGTGATGCTGGGCGTCAGTATCGGCATCGCCACTTTCCCGGACTGCGGCTCGGACCTCAACGGCCTGCTGCGCGCGGCGGACGTCGCGATGTACGAGGCCAAGCGC
>NZ_JACARK010000831.1:0-3263 GCF_013386655.1 Pseudomonas sp. K5002
AACGGATATGCCCCCCAATCAGCGAGCCTTCACAGCCTCAACCCAATCCGGATCCAGCCGCGTCTGGTCAGGCTCAATCCCCAACCCCCGCATCTTCTCCAGATGCTCATCAACCTCCCGCACCAACTGCGCCTGAGAACTCGAATTGGCGTCCAGTTCGTGCATCTGCATCAACCCAAGGTGATAAAACCGCAGCAACTTGATCGCCACCGGATCATTCGCCTTCACCCCGTCAGTCACCTTGTGCATCACATTCGTCACACTCATCAGGCTGCGCTTGAGCTGCCACCCATACACCGCCGGCGCGAACCAGGCCTGGTTCCAGAACGGCCCCCGCACCAGCCCTACGGTAATCAACACCCCGGCAAACACCCCGCCCACATTAAAGCGAAAATTATCCCCCCCAGGCTCACCAAACAGCATCACCGCCAGGCTGGAAAGCACCATCGCCAACACCACAAACAACCCCGCGACTATCAACGTACTGCGTCGCGTCTGCTGGCGAAAAACAATCGGGTCGCACGGTTTGAGCTCAAACATCCAGGGTCAGTCTCCATGGCACAAGTAGGGTTATAACGCCGGCCAGCATCTTCTCATGCTTCACCCGTCGGAGTGACGGTAATCAGGTTGAACGATGGATCAGCGCAATTTCTCTAACCCCTGTAGGCAACCGACCCCCAAGCGAGGTGAACCATGACCCGGTACCAGCAACAGCCGCCCGGCACACCCAACCCAGACCGCACGCCCGGCGAAGAGGAGCGTGACAACGACGCCCTGCGCCCCAACGACCCGGCCGAACGGCAAGATGACGAAGAGCAGGTCGAGGAAGACCTGGAAAACCTGCACGACAAGGCCCGCCCGCTGTAAACCCGGCGCGCAAGGAGGTAGTTATGACTAATCGTACAAGCGGCCCGCATTCATCCGAGCATTCCAGCGGCAAGGACGAATTGGGTTTCGACCCCGATTCCCCGGACGTCGCAGACCCACAGGTCGACCCGGTAGGTCCCGCCATTGCCCCGTTGGACAAGCCAGAAAAAACCGGCAAGAAGCCGGCCTATGATCCCCTCGGTGATCTGAAAAAGTGAAACAAGCCCCGCCGTCGTGCGGGGCTTTTTATTCCTCAACCAAGCCGTTTCGGGGCTGTCCATGTCACCTCGGTGATGCCGAACTTCTCCGCCCAGGGACGAGTGGTCTTTTTCACCCGCTCGTGGCCCGGCCGGCCTATCCGCCCCACGTGGGCAATGTCGGCATCAACGGCCGCCCAATGCCACGCTTCGGCGTTGTTCATGACCTCGGCACGCACCACAAAGGTTTTTGGTTCGCCGTGTAGCAAGTAGTGGATGGTGTAGATCATTGCGGTACTCATGATGCCTCCCTGTCTTGTAGTGAATGGATATAAATCAGTTCAGAAAGGTTCAGAAAGTTTGTGCATCTGAGGACTTGCATTTGATTCAACCCACAATTGGCAAATAACCGCCGTCAGGGTATTAGTGGTGCTTTCGCCACCGACTCCAGGATTGCGTCATGCCAGAGCTGACCCACAGCCGTCTCTACCTGCAACGTCTGGGCTACGACACGCCGCCTCCGCCCACCCTGCAAACCCTGCAGGATCTGCAGTTGCGCCATGTCAGCACCTTCGCGTTTGAAAGCCTGTCGACCCTGCTGCACGCACCGGTGCCGATCGATTTGCCGAGCGTCGAACAAAAAGTCCTGTTCGACGGCCGTGGTGGTTATTGCTACGAGCTGAACCAGCTGTTCCTGGCCTTGTTGCAGGAGTTGGGCTTCGAGGCGCGGGGCATTACCGGCCGTGTGGTGATGGGGGGGCCACCCGATGCACTGACGGCGCGCACCCATCGGCTGAGCCTGGTGACCCTGGACGGCGTGCGTTACATCAGTGATGTCGGCTTTGGTGGCATGGTGCCCACCAGTCCCTTGCAACTGGACACCGATGCCACCCAGGCCACCGCCCATGAACCCTATCGCCTGAGCCTGGAGGAGGGCAGCTACACCTTGTGGGCGCAGGTCGCCGGTGAGTGGCGCGGCTTGTATGTGTTCGACCTGCAGGTGCAGTCACACTTCGACTACGAGATCGGTAACTGGTACGTCTCCACCCACCCGGATTCGCCGTTCCTCGGCCAGCTGAAAGTCGCACTGATTGGCCCGGGATTTCGCCGCACGCTGAACAACGGGCAGTACGCGATTCACTACCTGGACCGGGCCAGCGAAAAGCGTGCAATCGAGGACGTCGAAGAGTTGCTGAACCTGTTGCAGGCCAGCTTTGGCATTCGCCTGCCGGAGCATCCGCAGTTGCGGTCAATTCTCGGTCGTTTGCTGGCTCACGTCCAAGACGTTTGATATAGAGCCTTCGCTGAACCGTTTTACCTCGAAAAAGGTGCAAATTAATTCGAACCTTTCGCCAAAACGAGGGTTCGAAGCGTTTCCTGAATAATTTGCCACCTGCAATGGAGACGTAAAACGATGTCCAAACTATTCGGAAAGATCCTCAAGAATTCCTCGGTCCTGGCCTTGATCGCGGCACCTGGTGTGGTGTTCGCCGCAGCGCCGACCGACCCGATTTCCACCTTCGGGATCCTCGGCAGCTACAACGACTTCAAACTCGAAGGCGGTAGCCAAAGCGACAAGGACCACATGCCTGAAGCCGGCCTGTTCTATAACTTCGGCAACAAGCTGACGGCTGAATCCGGCTTTATCTACCAGGCCGGTATCGAAGCCAAGTACGGCGAGAAGAGCGACAACAAGCTCAAGGAAGGCCAGGCCGACCTCGACCTCGGCTGGCGTGCCGCGCTGGATGCGCGCAACTTCGTCGACGTGCTGGTGGGTGGCGGCTACAGCTGGACCCGCTACGAGCCGGACTCGGGCGACTACGACATGAAACTCACCAACAAATCGCCGTTCGCCAAGGCGGCCCTGGGCTACAACCACCAGTTCGACGACATGACCATGCGTGTTGAACTGGGCGCCCGCCATACCATCGACGGCCGCGCCAAGCTCAAGGTCGACGGCATCGGCAGCGACACCGTGGACCTCAAGGACCGCACCAACCCGTACGCCGAAGTCAGCCTGCTGATGAACCAGAAAGGCGATCTGCCAGTGATGGCGGGCCTGTACTACACCCGCACCGAGTACAAGCTCGATGACGATTCGTACGTGGCCGACAACACCAAGCTCAAGCGTGACGAGTATGGGTTCAAGGTCGGTATCGCGTTCTAAATCTGCCTGACTGATTGTTCCCACGCTCTGCG
>NZ_JACARK010000831.1:3274-3593 GCF_013386655.1 Pseudomonas sp. K5002
AGCGTGGGAACGATCAGCCGCTGAAGCCTGTCCGCCCAAGCCCCCCTTTCTGTCCCCCAATACCCTCAACGCCGCGCCCTGGCTGCCTTAGTGTGGATCACGCTTTCACACAATAAGAGAGAAGGTGGCTATGCGGGCAATCAACCCCCGTCGCATCAGTCTGCTGCTGGCCGTGACCTGCCTGCTGACAGCCTGTGGCGACAAACCGAAACATCCCCCCGAACGTGCCACGGCGGCCAATGCCATGCCGAGCGACGCAGCCCTGGCCCAGGTCTACGACACCAGTTGCAAGCTGTGCCACGCCAACCCGGCCTCCGGT
>NZ_JACARK010000832.1:0-2488 GCF_013386655.1 Pseudomonas sp. K5002
CAACGGCGCCCTGCTCGCCATCATCCTCGGCGGCGCCTGGAGCCTGTTGTGGCCCGGCGTGCCGCTGGGGGCTTTCGCGATCATCGGTGCGGCGGCGTTCCTGGCATCGAGCATGAGCATGCCGTTGACGGCAATCGTGCTGGTGGCGGAATTCACCCGCATCGACCATGACTTCCTGGTGCCGATCATTCTCGCGGTGGCAGGTTCGATGTGCATGAGCAAGCTGTGCGTCCTGTGGGAAAAGCGTTGAAGAAGCTGGATTAAAACCCCGACACGCGCCATCCTCCGCGCTTTAAGCCGCCCCATCAGCGGCGTTCCACGCACAAAGGATATGCCCATGCACGACCAACCCCTCGCCCCCGCCGATTTCGAGTTCATCGACGACACCCTGCTCAAGTACGGCGACGACCACTCGGTGCTGAACCTGGCCGAGCTCGACGGTTACTTCACCGCCCTGGTTTCAAGCCCCGCGCAGGTGGAGGTTGCCGAATGGTTCCCCGGTATCTTTGGTGGGCAGAACCCGGATTGGGAAAGCCCGGAAGAAGCTGGCCAGTTCCTTGAACTGTGCGTGCGCCATATGAACGCCATTGCCACGCAACTGGCGACCGACGCCCAGGGTTTCAAGGCACGTTTCGAGGAAACCGAGCATCAGGACCAGCCACTGACCCTGGCGGAAGAATGGTGCTTTGGTTATATCCGTGGCGCCGCTATCGGCAACTGGCCAGAGCTGCCTGCCGAACAGGCCGGGCAACTGGAAAAGATTTCCTGGTGCGCCGAGCAGGACAACTTTGAACTGCCGGCAGACCTGGATGTAAATGCCCATCAGCAACGGGTAGCCGCTATCGAACCGGCCGCCCGTGCGTTGCACGACTACTGGTTGGCCCAGCGCTGAACGCAACACCTGTGGCGAGGGAGCTTGCTCCCGCTGGGGTGCGAAGCGCCCCCGATTTTTAGGGCTGCTTCGCAGCCCAGCGGGAGCAAGCTCCCTCGCCACATTTATGTTGTTCCTCCAGGTTCAGTTGCCGCTAGTTGAAATCGACGTCAAACGCCTGATAGAACGCATTGCCGGTGTTGGCCACGATCCACATCAACACCAGCACATGTCGGCCCTTCTTGCCCTTGGGCAATGTCACTTGATGTTCAACCTTGGCCTTCAGTTCAGCCGAGTGCTGGTAGTACGGCACCTGGGTGTAGAAGTCCTCGAAGAACGGCTTGGGCTCCAGTTGAGCACGGCTGATGCGTTGCTTGGGGTCCCAACCGTCCCGGGTGATCAACCAGCGATAGCCACGGGTCACGTGCGCGGCGGTGTAATCCCACTGCACCTTGAACACCTGGCCGGCTTCAACATTCAACAACGGCCAGTTAAACGGAGTGTTGAGCTTTTTAGCCATTTCTTCGTCGGTGAAGTTCACACAGTCGCGGGCATCGGTCTTGCCGCCGCTGAGGATGTGCCCGTCGGCGGGCGGCGTGACGCTTTGATCGTCGGTTTCGTAAGGCGCCGGAAACGGCCCGGCGTTGAGGGCCGGGAAGTTCTTGCCGCCTTCCATTTCGTTGACTTGCCAGTTTTCCAGCAGGCCACGCTCTACCGCCACCGAGCCACGACTGGCGGGTGTCACGACGCGACCATGCCTGAGTTGAGTCTGGGGTTTGTTCATTTCAGTCACTCCTTGATTGAAGACTTCCCCTCATGGGAAGCGCCTTGAACTTAGCCCACCTCGCCGGGTTGTCTACCCGACGTTTCTGTCAGACAAATCGCGTCAAGTCCTTGTTTTGCAGAGTTTTCGCACTGGTCTTGCACCAGAGTTATCGTCGGTCCTACCCTGCGACAGGCGATCGGACTACAGCCGCCGTCCATGAACGCCTGGCCTCAGGTGTTGAGGATCATCTCAAATCCGCCATAGATCATCCGTTGCCCATCAAACGGCATCGGATTGACGTCTGCCTTCAGGCGCGGGTCTTCCATCACCTTGCTCATCCCGGCGTCACGCACCTGCCGCGACGGCCAGACGATCCAGGAAAACACCACGGTTTCATCCTCCTTGAGCTTGACCGCCATGGGAAACGAGGTCACCTGCCCCTGAGGTACATCATCGCCCCAGCACTCGATGATATTCAGCGCACCATGTTCCTTGAACACCACGGCGGCGGCCTTGGCGTGCTGGATGAATTGTTCGCGTTTTGCGGTGGGCACCGCGATCACACAGCCATCTACGTAAGACATGATCACTCTCCTGATTCGACGGGTTGTTCTGCCTGTAGTCGATCCATCAGGCGCTCAATCGACATCAACGTGGGAAATGTCGACCAGTGGTGTGTTATCGATTGCGATGCCGGGCCGATTCTTGATATGACAGGCGCCTTCAACAACAAAGCCCACTCAAAGGACTGACCCGCCATGACCGCCCACGCCACCGCCTTCCACGCCCTGCACCACGCCCAATTGCTGATCCTGCCCAACGTTGCCGATGCCGGCGGTGCGCGCCTGGTG
>NZ_JACARK010000833.1:0-1018 GCF_013386655.1 Pseudomonas sp. K5002
GCCTGCCGATGGTCGGCCTGCCGGAAGCCGGTTTGCTGCTGATCCTCGCCGTGGACCCGATCCTCGACATGGGCCGTACCGCCACCAACGTGTTCGGCTGCGGCGTGGCCACGGCGGTGATTGGCCACGGTGCCACCGATGAACAACCTGCTCCCCTTCCCTCCCTTGCTTGAGAACTGCCGATCATGAAGATTCACCACACAGCCACTGCCTCCCAGCCTGCCGGTCACTACTCCCAGGCCGTGAGCCACCAGGGCACGCTGTACATCTCCGGTCAATTGCCGGTGAGCCCTGACGGGCGTCATAACCTCGAGGCTTCGTTTGCCGAACAGGCTCAAGTGGCCCTGGACAATCTGTTGGCGATTTTGAAGGCCGCAGGCGGCTCACCCGCAGACCTGGTGAAAGTCACGGTGTACGTGGTGGGGGTAAAACACTGGCCTGAATTTGATGGCTTGTACGCCGCTGCGCTGGGGGATCACCGCCCCGCCCGCGCGGTGGTGCCGGTGCCGGAACTGCACCACGGCTATCTGATTGAAATCGAAGCCGTGGCGCGCTCGGCATAGGTCATTTGGCGTAGGTGTAGACCGCCGCCCGCGAGACCCCAAGGTGTGAGGCAACCGTTTCCATGGCACGCCGGATGTCCATCACGCCGGCTTCTTTCAGCTCTTGCATCAGCAGGCGCCGGTCGGCGGCCTTGAGGGCACGTGGGGTGGTCGCCAGGCGTGCGGCGAACTGGTCGATGCGCGCACGAATGGCGTCGGCACCGGACGGGTCGAGAGACTCGGCGGGCCGGTCGCCGCTGACCGAGCCGAACTGTTCCAGCATGCCCTGCAAGCCACGGAACAACGAGAGGTCGACGTTCATGCACAAGGCCGCCACGTACTTGCCGGTGGAGTCCTTGATGCCGATGGAAGTGCTCTTGACCTGACGCCCGTCGGCGAACTGGTTCTGGTAGTTGGCGATCACCTGCGGGTACTCGGGATCGGCAATCCGCGCCAGGCCCAGCTCGGTGGCCGGG
>NZ_JACARK010000833.1:1095-7579 GCF_013386655.1 Pseudomonas sp. K5002
CCAGCTCGGTGGCCGGGTCACCCGGCTGGCGCCCGGAGAGGTTGTTGTGGATGGCCATGATTGCGTGCTGCGGGTCGCGCAGGTCGTGCAGCACGACCTCGCAAAACGGGCTGAAGGTCTTGCTCAGGCCTTCGGCAATCTGTTCGAGCTGGCTGATCAAGGCCGCTTGTTCGGGAGTGTGTTTTTTCATTCAGACAACATATCCAGTACTGGATAGACCGTCAATTTACCTTTTGGAGTGTGCACGATGGAAACCCCGACAGCTTTGCTGGATGTGAGCCGGATGCAGCGCAATATCCTGCGTATGCAGCAGCGTGCCGATGACTTGGGTGTGAGCTTGCGGCCCCATGTGAAGACCCATAAATGTGCCGAGGTGGTGGCGGCGCAAATCGCTGCCGGGGCCACGGGGATTACGGTTTCGACGTTGAAGGAGGCCGAGTATTTTTTCGACCTCGGCATTCGGGACGTTCTGTATGCGGTGGCGATGGCGCCGCATAAATTGCCTCAGGCGTTGGCGTTGCGTCGTCAGGGGTGTGCGCTGACGCTGATCACCGACAGCCTTGCCGGGGCCCGGGCGATTGTCGAGTTTGGTGCGCTGCAGGGTGAGGTTTTTGCGGTGCTGATTGAGATTGACTGTGATGGGCACCGGTCCGGGGTGAAGCCTCAGGATCCGCTGTTGCTGGAGATCGCCAGGCTGCTGTATGGCGGCGGGATGCTTGCCGGGGTGTTGACTCATGCCGGGGAAAGTTACGGGCTGGATACGCCTGAGGCGTTGCGGGCGATTGCCGAGCAGGAACGGGCGCGCTGTGTTGCAGCGGCCGAGGTGATTCGGGGGGCGGGGTTGCCTTGCTTGCAGGTGAGTGTGGGTTCGACGCCCACGGCGCTGTCAGCGGTGAGCCTGGAAGGTGTGACTGAGTTGCGGGCCGGGGTTTATGCGTTTTTTGATTTGGTGATGCATAACATTGGGGTGTGCCGTATCGATGAACTCGCGCTGAGTGTGCTGACTACGGTGATCGGGCATCAGGCGGAGAAAGGCTGGATCATCACTGACGCGGGATGGATGGCGATGAGTCGGGATCGTGGGACGCAGTCGCAGAAGCGGGATTTTGGTTATGGGCAGGTGTGTACCGAGGGTGGCGAGGTGATTGAGGGGTTGCTGGTGGGCAGCGCGAATCAGGAGCATGGGGTGGCTTGGTTCGACGGGGCGGCGGTGGATGTGGTTGAGCGGTTTCCGCTGGGGACGCGGCTGAGGGTTTTGCCTAACCATGCGTGTGCTACGGGGACGCAGTTCGGCAGCTATGGCGCGCTGCTGGAGAATGGTGAGGTGCAGGTTTGGGAGCGGTTACGGGGGTGGTAGATCCAAGGCCTCAAACGAGAGCGGGAAAAGTCTTCGTTGTCAGAATGTCGGATCAGCGTCAGGACTTGCGCAGATCGAAGAGGTCTTAAACGCTGGTATTGTGGTTACTGGACCTCAGTGTGTGAAGTGATAGCCGGTCCCAACAGGCCATGAAGCAATTCGCCCAGCGTATTGAGGTCCTCCCCAACACCCAGCGCCACGACGCCAACCCCGTATGTATCCCTGTACTGTGTGGTTTCCAATGAAGGTACTCCGCCCTTTTTTGGTACGAGTAACAACGTGCAATCAGGACCCCGGTCTTGCCAGCGCAAACTGTCCCGATAGATATGCGCGGATTGCATTGCATCCAGTACGCCATAGCGGCTGGCTCGATACTTCGCATCCAGCACCAAAAAACGCTTCTGACCATGGGCCTCAAGGGTGATGACAATATCCGGGAAACGCTGCCGCGAAATACTGGCGAAGCCCCGGTTGGGTTTTTTATCGAATGCCGGGCAGCGGACCTGAAGCCATACATTGAGCTCGATATTGGGTGCGATTGCGTTGAAGGCAATGCATTCAGCTTTGTTCGAAACGCAATCCCTTTGCCAGACCATGTGTGAATAGCGCGCTTGCAAGGTTTTGACTACTTGGAGGTAACACCACCGTTCGTAGACTTCCCAGGTAGGACTCATCCAATGCCTTTCATCGCTCAACTCACCACCCACCCCATTACGCAGAGCGTGCCAGCCCACCCGATAAGCGCTTGCGTACAGTGGATGCGCCGAAATAGCGTTCAACCCGGCCGATGAAATATGCGCCGTCTTTATTGATGTAAAGGGCTCACTGCGCGCAATTCGTCGCAGGTCATGCTGTAGGCGATTCAGGTACGCCATACGGCGCGCGAGCCTTGGCACCAGTAACGAACGAGCACCGTCCTGTTCCTTCTGCTCACTGAGCCGACTTAACCCCGCGATCACTTGCCCCGCGCGCCGAGCCACAGCGCGCAGAACCGCGCAGAGCGTCTGGTTCGCAGCATTATCAAGGTCGTTGAATACCGTCGAAACGTCAAAGGCAATGGGCCCGGGAGTACCGAAGTTGCTGGATTGCCCGTTCAACACCGGCAACATTGCAGGATTGCGCATAGCCTTGTGCACAGAGTATCGGTCCAGCCGTCTGACCTTGTTCAACCCCTGAATTGTCCGCTCTCGGCGCAGCCTCGTCAGTGGGCTTTTGGTCACCCTACGCATAGCCTTCAAAAATGCGTCGCCATAACAACGCAAGCGCGCGTATTGCAGATGCACATTCGTCACTTCACCTTGCACGCCGATCTGGCTTTTCGTGTATTCGGTCCCCATCAACAAACTTGGGTCGAAAGCCTGGATGTCGGCGATCATCCGCTCAAACGAAGCCTGTTCGAGTTTTTCGCCTTGTGGCGCTACAGACAGGCGATAAAGAGCGACAACGTTGCCGCTGACATCTGTGAGCTCAGCAGCGACTTCCCCCGCATAGAAGCCTGGCTCCCACACCCAGGCCATCTGTTGCTCATGCCGGCCGGCCGCCAGAGCGACGTCATCGACAAATAACTGGCCTGCCCCTTCGGGGATCAGAAAGACATAACGACCCTGCTCATGGAACCCTGAACACAGCTGATCCGGGCTGATGCTGAATAAGCGACCTGAGTGGTCAACGCAGACAATCTGCCCCATGCTTAACGCCAGAACCGGGCAGAACCCAGGTACTGGAGGTCTTCCAGCAACTCATGCATCTTGGCCTGCGATTGCGTAAGTTCATTCTGTTTGAGTACTACCTGCACTGCAGCAAACGCCCGTTGAATACGGGGCGAGTCCTCACCGCGCAGTTTGGGTAATACTTTGGAATAGATAGCCTGGTCCAACGCACTTTCAAAGTCGATAACGTTCCAGCGCAACGCCTCGCGGATATAGCCCATTACATCGCTGATCGTGCGCCAGCCGAAATGCAGCCTGACGGGACGAAGTGCTGCGACCAGATCCTTGAGTGCCTGCTGGACTTTGTGGGTCTGCTCGCTGGAAAGCGGACTATTTTTCCAACCAGGAAAGGCGTCCACGTCAATATCCCAGAACTCAATCACGCAGGCACGATCAAGCACCTTGTCGCTGAGTCCATGGGTGGTTTCGTCCATATTGACGGTACCGATGATAAAGAGGTTCGCGGGGTAGTCGAGGCTGGCTGGAATCCCATTAATCTCGACGCCTTGGGCGTGCAACTCGATCCGGTCACCGGTTTCCATTGCCGACAACAGCGGTGCGAGGTACTGCTCGGGGTGCGACAGATTCATTTCGTCCAGGACCACAGTGTAGGCACGGTCTGGATCTGCACTGGCACACAACAGAAAATCAAGGAGCGCCGTCCGCACATAGACTTCATTATTAATCGGGTTAATGTATCCCAACAAGCAAGACGGATCGTGCCAACCCGGTTGTACCGCAACGGTCAGCAAACCCTGCGCGGGATCTTTTTCCCCGTGCCGTAAGCCCAATGCATAACCTCGGGCCAGCAGTGTTTTCCCAGCACCGCTCAACCCCGTCAATACGGCAAGATGACGACGGTGATGGCTCCACAGGCCGGCATCGAGCTGGCCTATGAGTTCAGGGCGCAAGACAATGTTGTCGTCGAAACTCTCAAGAATCTCTCCCAGTTTCGGACGGTTGATATAGCCTTGGTAGTCGGGCGAGGTTTCTTGTGGCACCAGTACCGGGTCCCCTCCGAGCAAACCTGGAACCCAATGAATACGTTCGGCCCAAGTCAATCCACGCTCGGTCAACTGCAAGGTCTTGTCGGAGGCCAACTCAACAAGCTTCAGGCTGCGCAACCAGTTGATCAGTGAGCTCGGAACAAAGTTGCTGGTCCAGCCTGGATTGACCTTTTGTAGTTCCAGCGCCAGGGCCTTTACAGTCAAAGGTTCCTGCATCAATAGATAGAGCATGTTGTCGAACCCGAGAATACGCGTTAACAACCAATCGCAGAAATCATCCGGGTCGCCAGACTCAAGGAAACTTTCGCCTCTTGGCGTCAGGTAAAGGTTGTCTCCGTCAGGCCGCAATACACCCCACTCCGCAATCAACGCATTGATTTGAGTGTTGAGGGTGCCGGTTACATGGCCGGGGTTAATTGAATGCATGTGCTCACGGAAATCTTCGCGCGTGCAGCCTTCACGAGCAAACTCGATCATTGAACGAATGGTTGATGAGCCCCCACCAATAGCCAACATGCCACGGCGCCGACGATCTGCAGGTAATGGGTTGAGGCGCTCCTCTCCGGTAGCCAGGTCTGATACCTCCGTCGCCTCCAACTCCGCCTTTTGGACGTGATTGACGTACAACAACCAAGGCACGGTCATATGCTCAACAAAAAATTGCGTCAGCCCTGGGCCAGGATCGTCAAGAACCCCCTTCAATCGCGCCATTACCCAGCGTTGCTCCGACAGGCCATGCCCCAGGGGACCGTCAAACCCCATCGCGATAGCCAGCTCGTGGAGCTTTCGGAAATTGGTAATAGTCGTGAAGTATTCAGGACAAATAGCCGCGAGCAACCGACATAACTTCAGCAAAGGCCGGCGCTTGACCTTGAGCTCTACCAAGGCAAGTACCTGTGCCCAAGTGGAATCAATCAACATCTCCACGGCATCAGGGAGCAACACTCGATAGGTTGACTTTAGCTGCCATAAGACCTCGGCGATTTGCCCATCGGCTGCCACCAATGAAATGTCGACACTGCCCATGCCTGTGGCTGAAATAGCCCGGCTGTCCCAAAGCATTCGCTGAAATGCCTCACTGGTGAACTCATCGTGATCCGACTCGCGCACTTTTTCGAGCAAGACCATCAGTCGATTACGCCACTCCTGATTTCCAGGTTGGGTGCGCGTTTGCTCAAGCGCGCTTTTACAAGCGGCTTTCAGCTGGGTGTCATCTTTCAAATCCAACAACATTGGCTTAGCTCTCCGAAGCCACTAGGTCTTTTTACGGCTGAACGGGCGTGAATCGTTAAAGCACAAAGCGTCCGTCTCAGACTTGCAAACTGAAACCAGCAGGAGGACAAATAAGCGTCACCATTTTGTCGGCCTTTCTACGGTAATCATCACCCGCCCACACGTATGCCTTGATCCAGATTGTCATGTTGTCGTATTGGAAACGGATACAACTCTGATCATCAAGGTACTTGTTGGAACGTGCGACCTGTTCCTCACGCTCAAATACAGTAATTACCAAGCCAACGCGGTAGTCCTTGCACGCATCCTGTTGAGCTTTGGCGCTACGCATATCCGCAGTTGAGAACCGGTAAAACTCGTTGCGCTCCAAGTCCAGCTCAGTGCGCACGGCGTCACGTTCCTGACTGTAAGGATGGCTGTGAAAGTCTCCGAGAAAACGCAGTTCCGGAAAGAATGATTCGACGAAGGTATTTTTCAAGGTATAGGCATCGTCGCGGGCAGTAACGGAATCCCCCGTGCGGTGAGCGGCAGTCGATACATTTGCCTGGCTGATACGGTACACGGTCTCGTTCATACTGGTTGAGCTGAGATGGCCCCACAGATAACCAAAGGTCTCCAACTTGATCCCGGTACCGTCCAGATCGGCAGAGTGATCAACGCGGTAAGCCTCCAGCGCAGAAGTGGCAATCGTAAAAAAGGCTTGTTCGGACAGTGATACCAGGCAATTGGACATGGATCTACTCGTGTCAGTCGGTGAGATCGACACAAGGGAGGCGTGAAAAAACTCCCGCTACATGACCATCCTTGTGTCGAGCATTGCGCAATGGCCATAGAAGCCATCCAGGGGCGATAAGGTAACCGATCACCGAGCGAAGACAAAGCCATTTGCCACTATCACACACCGCAAGCAACTTAACCCAACCAGCCTAGCTCAGATACAGCACGTGGCCTGGTATATGATGGGTACGACCGATCAGGAAATGACCAATGCTGCCGATTCGCACCCCGTTGATCCTGCACCCCGGCTTGTCTACCGCTACCCGGCGGGTCTGGCTGAAGCTCGAGAACCTGCAACCCTGTGGCTCGTTCAAGTTGCGCGGCATGACCACGCTGTGCGCCTACGCGGCGAGCCAGGGCAAGACCACGGTGGTATGCCCCTCCGGCGGCAATGCCGGGCT
>NZ_JACARK010000834.1:0-3895 GCF_013386655.1 Pseudomonas sp. K5002
CCAAGCCACCTGCAGCGGCGGTCAAGGCTACGCCCACGGCGGCGAAAGTCCCGGGTGATGTGGCGTTGGAAAAGGTCGTGGTCACGGGGTCACGCATTGCCCGTGCCCAGGTTGAAGGGCCGTCGCCGGTCACGGTCATCACCGCTGACGAAGTCACCCGCAGGGGCTACAAAAACGTCTACGACGCCATCGCTTCGCAAACCCAGAACACCGGCATGACCCAGGGCGAAGACTACGGCAACACCTTCCAGCCGGCCGCCAGTGCCCTCAACCTGCGAGGGCTGGGGCCGAACCACACGCTGGTGCTGATCAACGGCAGGCGCGTGGCCGACTACCCCACGGCGTACGACGGCGCGGTCAACTTCACCAACCTTGCGAACATCCCGGCGGTGATGATCGAGCGTATCGAGATCCTCAGCAGCGGCGCCTCGGCGGTGTATGGCTCCGACGCGATTGCCGGGGTGGTGAACATCATCCTCAAAGACAAGATCAGCGGCGTGGACGTCAATCTGCGTGGTGGCGCCGCCGAGCGTGGCGGCGGCGACAACCAGCGCCTGCAGATCAGCGGCGGCGACACCTGGGGCGATTTTGACGGGGTATTCGGCCTGGAGCTGACCCAGCGCCAACCGATCTGGGCCAACCAGCGCGGCTTTATGAGCGACGGCCCGGCCAAGGATGTGGGCTACCGCCGTAACCTCGACAGCGGCGCCTACCTCGGCCCCGGCTGTGGTGCCTACGGCGGTATCTACAACGGCAAGCTCGGTGGCAGCAGCACCCGCTGCACCACCAACCAGTACTACAACGACTACTGGACCTTGCAGGCGCAGAAGGAAAACTATGACGGCTACACGCGCGGCACCTGGCACTTCAGCGACACCGGCAAAGTGTTCGCCGACTTGATGTTTGGCTTTGATCACACGCAGAACAACACGCGCGGCCCAAGCTTCACCTCGCCGGACTTTATCAACCGCAACACCGGTAACCTGGAGCGCTGGTCACGCAACTTTTCCAGCGAGGAAATCGGTGGCAAGACCAGCAACAACAGCAAATGGCGCGAAGTGTCCTGGACCGGCACCCTGGGCTTGGAAGACAAGTTCACCAACAGTGATTGGGGTTATCAGATTGCGGCGAACCGCTCCGAGTACACCAGCGACCGCACCACCCGCTACACGCCTTTGAGCGGCATCCGCGATTACTACCTCGGGCCGCAACTGGGCACGCAGGACGGGCACCCGGTCTTCGCGCCAGACCCTTCGCGGCTGGACCAGCCGCTGACTCCGGAGCAGTGGGATCAGTTTCGCGGCAACCTGGTGCAGAAGAGTAAATCGGTTTCCCAAACCTTCAGCGCCAACATCAACGGCGACCTGTTCGAGCTGCCCGCCGGGCCGGTGGGCTTTGCCGGTGTGACCGAAGTGGGGCGGCAATCCTACAGCGTCGATGTCGACGACCAACTCAATGACGGCACGTTTTACAACACCACGCCGGCCTCCAATTCAGGCGGTTCGCGTGACCGCTACGCCGCGGGTGGCGAGCTGAGCATTCCCGTTACCGACACCTTGCTCGCCTCGGCGGCCGGGCGCTGGGACCAATACAAATTCAGTGGCCGCACCGAGCAACAAAAAACCTACAACCTGGGCCTGGAATGGCGCCCGGTGACCAGCCTGCTGTTTCGTGGTAGCTACGGCACCAGCTTTCGCGCACCCGACCTCAACTACCTCTACCAGGCCGCGACCAATGGCTACACGCCTGACCAGATCGACTATTACGGTTGCAGCAAGGGCGTAGAGGGGGCGTGTGACCGAGGCCGCGTGGATTACACCCAGACCGGTAATTCGGACCTCGCCTCCGAGCGTGGCAAGTCCTGGACGTACGGCTTTGTCTGGTCGCCTTCGCATCAGTTTGATTTCTCCGCCGACTTCTGGCGCGTCGAAATCAAGGACCTGTTGACCACCGTCGACATCAACCGCTTGCTGCAACAGGAAAACCAGTGCCGCAACGGCCAGCTTGATGCGACCACTTGCGCCGACGTCTTGGCACGCATCCAGCGCAATGCCAGCACGGCGGCAGTGGACCCGAACGTGCTGCAACGGGTGCAGGTCAATGCGATCAACGCCGCCAGCGAGCGGGTCAGCGGCCTGGACCTCAAGAGTAATATTCGCTGGGGCGCAGGCCAGTACGGCGCGTTCAGTTCGGCGATTGGCTACAGCCTGGTGCTGTCCCACTACCTCAAGGAATCGGACGATGCGCAAACCCAGAACCTGCGCTCCAGCACCGACAACCACGACTGGCGCAGCAAGGTCAACGCGAGCCTGACCTGGGACTACCAGCACCTCACCACCACGCTGACCGGCATTCGCTACGGCAGCGTGACCAATGGCGCCGGCGATGGGCGCCTGTCGCCCTGGACCACCTTCAACGCCAGCGCCCGTTACCAGGTGAACGAGCAGGCGAGTGTCGGCCTGACCGTCAACAACCTGCTCAATCAGGTCAAGCACGATGACTCCGCCGGCTGGCCGTATTACCCCAGCGGCAACTACGACCCCTATGGCCGCCAGGTCTGGCTGGACGTGAGTTACCACTTCGGCAAGTAGCGCATAAGCCCATGCGCTAACGGTCTAACCGGTGCTCTATAAAAACCCTGGCGTCGACGCACAACCCTGCATAAGTGAGCCTTCAGCGTTTTTGGAAAAGGAGTTGAGTTTGTGAGCCTGTTTCGCTTCATGGTGTGGGCACTGCTGACGGGCCTTTGGGCGCCGTCACTGCTCGCTCAACCGACGCACGCTTTGACGGTATACGGCGAAGCGCCCAAGTACCCGGCCAACTTCAAACACCTGGATTACGTCAACCCGAACGCGCCCAAGGGCGGCAGTTTTCGTCGCTCGTCCATGGAAGGCGGGGCGTTTGATCACCTGATCCCGTATGTCGACAAAGGCACCGGCATCACCCAGATCCAGGGTTGGCTCTACAGCCCGTTGGCGTACCGTTCGCAGGATGAGCCGTACACCGTGTACGGGTTGGTCGCGAAAGGCATGGAGCTGGCAGATGACCATTCATGGCTGCGTTTCTACCTCAATCCCAAGGCGCGTTTTGCCGATGGCACGCCCATCACCGCGCAGGACGTGGCCTACACCTTCAAGCTGTTCACCACCGAAGGGAGCCTGGCGTATCGCCAAAGCTTTGCCGATGTGGACCAGGTGCTGGTGGAATCGCCGACCCAAGTGCGGTTCACCTTCAAAAGCGCCGACAATCGTACCTTGCCCCTGGACCTCGCTTCACTGCCGGTGCTGCCGGAACATTGGTGGCAGGGGCGCAATTTCGCCAACGGTGGCGGCTTTGAACCGCCGGTGGGCAGCGGCCCGTACCGTATCAGCAGCGTGGACAACGGCCGCAGTGTCACCTTCGAACGGGTCAAGGATTGGTGGGGGCGAGACCTGCCGGTGACGCAGGGGCAGTACAACTTCGACACCCTGCGGCTTGAGTTTTTTGCCGACGGCGACGTGTCGCGCCAGATCCTGCAAGCCCAGGGTTACGACTTCAATCGCGAATTTTCCGCCACCAGTTATTCGGTGGGCTACGACGGCGAGGCTTTGCGCGACGGTCGTCTGCAACGTGAACAACTGGCACCGAATGCCGTGCAGGGCACCCAGGGCTTTGTGTTCAACCTGCAAAAACCGCAGTTCCAGGACCGCCGCGTGCGCGAGGCGCTGAGCCTGTTGTGGGATTTCGACTGGAGCAACCGGCAGATGATGCACAGCCTGTACCTGCGCCAGCGCAGCTTCTTTTCCCGCAGCGCATTGGCGGCCACCCAGCTGCCGGATGCCCAGGAGCTGGCCATTCTGGAACCCTGGCGCGGGCAAGTGCCGGAGGAGGTGTTCACCCAGGTCTACCAGCCGCC
>NZ_JACARK010000835.1:0-577 GCF_013386655.1 Pseudomonas sp. K5002
CCCCGGTCGGTTGAGGTACCCACGGGCCAGGCCGGTGCCCCCCAGATACAGCTCACCGGCCATGCCTTGGGGCAACAGGTTCAGGTCGGTGTCGAGCACATAGGCGCTGCGGTCACCGATGCGGCTGCCGATCGGCGCGTAGGCAGCACCGCACGGCACCTCGCGACCGGCCTTCCAGATCAACGGGGTGACCACGGTTTCGGTCGGGCCGTAGCCGTTGATGATGTAGTCCGGATCGAGCGCACGCTTGACCCGCTCGAAACTGGCGTTCGGCACCGCGTCACCGCCAAAGCAATAGATGCGCACCTTCGGTGGATTGCCGACGCGCTCGGCATGTTCGGCCAGTTGTTGCAGGTACACCGGCGGGAACGCGACCACGGTCACGCCGTGTTCGATCATGGCGTTGTAGGTCTGCTCCGGCGTCCACAGCGTGTCGTCGCGAATCAGCAGCGAAGCCCCGTGAGTCAGGCTGGTCAGCCAGCGCTCGTGGGCACCGTCGAAGGCGAACGACATGAAGTGGAACTCACAGTCGCTGTCGCGCATTTCATAGCGCTGGCCGATGGCCTGGCAATGCATG
>NZ_JACARK010000835.1:589-3192 GCF_013386655.1 Pseudomonas sp. K5002
GTGGAGCCGGAGGTGTAGATCACATACGCAAGGTTGTGCGGGTCGAGCTGCACCGAGGGTGCCTTGATCGACTGCTCACGCAGATCAAGACGGTCCAGCTCCAGCAAGGGTACCGATTCGGCAACCGGCAGCTGCGCCGACACCGACGAATCGCTGATCAGCAGCGCCAGCCCCGAATCCTCGATCAGGTAGGCCAGGCGCTCGCGCGGGTAGAGGGTGTCCAGCGGCACATAAGCGCCGCCGGCCTTGAGCACCGCCAGCAACGCCACAATTACCGACTCGCTGCGCGGCAACGCCACACCCACACGGGTTTCAGCGCCAACGCCGCGGGCGATCAGCGCGTGGGCCAGTTGGTTGGCGCGCTGGTCGATTTCACCGTAGCTGAACTGCCGATCGTTGAAAATCACCGCTGTGCGTTGCGGGCGCTCGGCCGCCAGGGTGGCAATGCGCTGATGCACGCCGATGTCCACCGGGTACGGCTGTGGATGGTTCTGCGCTTGCTGGCGGGCCTGTTCGTCGCGGCTTGCCAGGGCGATTTCACCCAGGTTGCGTTCTGCCGACTCGGCAAACTGCTCAAGCAGTTGCAGCAAATGCGCACTGATGCCTTCGACCACCTCGCTCGCGAATTGGCCGCGGTCGAAGCTGTAATGCAACGCCAGCTGCCGGCCGAGGGTCACCGCCACGCTCAGCGCGTAGTGCGTCTGCTCCAGGTTGCCCACATCGCCGAACACCAGCCCCTGCCCGGCCTGGCTCAGCGCCTGGGCTACCGGATAGTTTTCGAACACCAGGATATTGTCGAACAGCGCTTCACCGCCCTGCCCGGCCCAACGTTGGATGTCCGCCAGCGGCGTGTGTTCGAAGTCACGCAGGCTGAGATTCTGCGCCTGCACCGTTTGCAACCATTGGCCGACGCTTTGATCGGGACGCGGTGCGCCGATCACCGGGAGGGTGTTGATGAACAGGCCGACCTGTTGCTGCTCGATGCCGCGCAAATCTGCCGGACGCCCGGCCACGGTCACGCCGTAGATCACGTCATCGCGGCCTGCGTGTTGGCCGAGCAACAGGGCCCAGGCGCCTTGGATCAGGGTGTTGAGCGTCAAGTGATGGCGACGGGCGAACTGCGCCAGTTGTTCGGTTTCGTCGACACTCAGGCGGTTTTCCCGTTCGGCGCATGGCGCGTCGGTCGTGGGAAGCAGGCGCAAGCCGAAATCGGGCAGCGGCGTCGGTTCGCTGACGTCCTGCAACTGGTCACGCCAGAAACCTTCGGTGGCAGCCATGTCCTGTTCTGCCAGCCAGGCGATGTAGTCGCGGTAGGCGCGCGTCGGCGCCAGGTTGGCCGGGCGGCCATGGGCGTGTTCGTAATAGAGCGCCAGCCACTCCTGGATCGCAATGCCGACGCTCCAGCCGTCCATGATGATGTGGTGGAAGGTCCAGATCAGGTGCCAGCGCTGCGGTTCCAGGCGCACCAGGGTCAGGCGCATCAGGGGCGAGTCATTCAGTTCCAGCGGTTGTGCGCGTTGTTCCAGGGCCAATTGCTGCAGCGCGGTTTTCGGGTCGGCGTGGCCTTGCCAGTCCAGCTCGCTCAGGGGCAACCCGACGTCGGTTTGCACCACCTGATAGGCATCGTCGAGGTCTTCCCATAGAAACGCGCTGCGCAACACGGCGTGGCGTTGCATCAATGCTTGCCAGGCAGCGCGAAACGCCGGCAATTGCACCGGGCCGTTCATCTCCAGGCTCAATTGCTGGTAGTACACCCGGGATTCTGGCTCGACCACGCTGTGAAACAGCAAACCGTGCTGGGTCGGCGATAGGGAGTAGATGTCTTCGATGTTGTTCATGGTTGTGCGATCCATTTCAAATGCTTGGAGAAAACGGCCAGCCACGGGCCGTTTTCAGGAATTCGGTTTGCTCTTGAGCTTGCCTAGCAACGCGTCCAGGGACTTCTGATTGAGCGCCTTGGCCAACGGGAAGTCAGACGGCATCAGTGCCCCGGCCTGCGGATCGAGGCAATGTTCCAGCAGCGCCTGCAGGTGCTTGAGCAGTTGCGCAGGCAGGTCGCGATCGGCGTCCGGGTTGACGCTGTGCCAATGCAGGTGCAGCACGCCGTCCTCCAGCCAGGCCACCACTTCACGGGCATGGCTGACGCGGTTACCCAAAGCCACCTCCGACGGCGCCGCCAGCGAGCTGGCACGCAACCAGCCCGGCGAGGTTTGCTCGTGGCCCAAATAGTTGAACAGCACATCACCGCTGGCCGCTGGCAACTCGCCGCGCAGGCGCAGCAAGCCGTGCCCGAGGCCCTGGCCGGGAACGCCGCGCAGGGCTTCCTTGGCCTGGCGCACCCAGTCGCCGGCGGCGCCACGGGCGTTGACGCGCAGCGGGAACAGGGTGGTGAACCAGCCCACGGTGCGGCTGGCATCCAGGCCCTCAAAACCGGCATCGCGGCCGTGGCGCTCGAGGTCGACGACGATGTCCTGGCGCTGTTCGGCTTGCGCCAGGGTGGCGACCAGGGCGGCGATCAACAGCTCTTCCGGTTGGGTCCGGTAGGCGGCGTGGGACTCGGTGAGCCATTGATGAGTCCGTGTGGCATCCCAACGGGCCGACAA
>NZ_JACARK010000836.1:0-10872 GCF_013386655.1 Pseudomonas sp. K5002
CTGGGCGCCCTGGCCGAGCGCAAGCGTGGCAGTTGGACCGAGCACGCCGAGCGCCAGGCGCGCCTGACCCTCGAAATTTTGAAACTGTGGCATGGCCTGCAAAAACGCTTCAAGGGCAAGATTGACCTGGCCCAGGCGGTGGCGCTGAATGATATCAAGCAGCAACTGAGCAATCTGGTGTACCCCGGTTTCGTACGGGAAACCCCGGCGCAATGGTTCAAGGAACTGCCGCGCTTCCTCAAGGCCATCGAGCTGCGCCTGGAGAAATTGCCAAGCCAGGTGCAGAAGGACCGGGTCTGGAGTACCGAGTTGGGCGGTTTGTGGAGCCAGTATCAGAACCGCCTGAACAAACACGCCCAGGAAGGCAAGCGCGACCCTCAGCTGGAGCTGTATCGCTGGTGGCTGGAGGAATACCGGGTTTCGCTGTTTGCCCAGCAGTTGGGCACCAAGGTACCGATTTCCGACAAGCGCCTGAGCAAGCAATGGAGCCTGGTCGAAGCGTGACCGACGTGCGGCAAGCAACTGTGGCGAGCGAGCTTGCTCGCTCGCCACAGGGAAGGTGTTTGTGCGGGATAGGCGCCAAGTGTCCGATGTTGTGGCAAACTTCGCGGTTATAAATGCCGGGATCGTCGAGTTGGGCTGGTGCAGCCGTGGCGCGATGGAATAAAGCGTTTCCAGTTTGAAGGCCGCTGGGCGGCATAAAACTACTTACGGTTTGGTACGACGGTACCAATACCCTTCTGCCTGAACAGATTTAGAGGAACGACCGTGCATAACGTCGTCATCAGCGGCACAGGCCTGTACACCCCGGCCAACAGCATCTCCAACGAAGAGCTGGTGAAGTCTTTCAATGCTTACGTGCAACAGTTCAACCTGGATAACGCCGCCGCCATTGAACGCGGTGACGTGGAGGCCCTGACCGAATCCAGCGCCGCCTTTATCGAGAAGGCCTCGGGCATCAAGAGCCGCTTTGTCATGGACAAGGCCGGCATTCTCGACCCGCAACGCATGGCGCCACGCCTGCCCGAGCGCTCCAACGACGAATGGTCGATCCTCTGCCAGATGGCCGTCAGTGCTGCCGAGCAAGCGTTGCAGCGCGCCGGCAAGACCGCCGCCGATATCGACGGTGTGATCGTCGCCTGTTCCAACCTGCAGCGGGCGTACCCGGCGATTGCCATCGAAGTCCAGGAAGCGCTGGGTATCCAGGGTTTTGGCTTTGACATGAACGTGGCGTGTTCCTCGGCGACCTTCGGTATCCAGAACGCCGCCAACAGCATCCAGCTGGGCCAGGCGCGGGCGATCCTGATGGTCAACCCGGAGATCTGCACCGGCCACCTGAATTTCCGCGACCGCGACAGCCATTTCATCTTTGGCGATGCGGCCACCGCCGTGATCCTGGAGCGGGCCGACCTGGCCACTTCCGAGCATCAGTTCGACGTGGTGAGCACCAAGCTGCTGACCAAGTTCTCCAACAACATCCGCAATAACTTCGGCTTCCTCAACCGCGCGGCGGAAGAGGGGATTGGTGCCCCGGACAAGCTGTTCGTGCAGGAAGGCCGCAAAGTCTTCCGTGATGTCTGCCCGATGGTCGCCGAGTTGATCGGCAAGCACCTGTCGGAAAACCAGCTGAATGTTGGCGATGTGAAGCGTTTCTGGCTGCACCAGGCCAACCTCAGCATGAATCACCTGATCGTGAAGAAACTGCTGGGCCGCGAGGCTTCTGTGGAAGAAGCGCCGGTGATCCTCGATACTTACGCCAACACCAGTTCGGCGGGTTCGGTGATTGCGTTCCACACCTACCAGGACGACTTGCCGAAGGGCGCTGTGGCTGTGCTTAGCTCGTTTGGCGCAGGGTATTCGATTGGTAGCGTGATCCTGCGCAAACGCTGATCATGTTTTGAAATCGAGGTCTTGAATGGCAGCAGCGGACGACGCGCACCTGCTTGAACGATTGCTCAAGGGTGAGCAGCGGGCCTACAAGGAGTTGGTCACCACTTACCAGAGCGCCATGCGCGCCGTGGCCTATGCCATCGTTGGCCAGCGCCATGCCGACGAGGTGGTGCAGGACGCCTGGCTCTCGGTGGTGCGTAACCTGGCGAAGTTTGAGGGGCGTTCCAGCCTCAAGACCTGGCTGCTGACCATCACTGCCAACTCGGCAAAGGGCCGCTACAAGCAAAACCGCCGGGAAGTACTGCTCGATGACTTGCCGGCGCCCCATGGCACCATCGGTGATGATCGCTTTGTGCCCGAAGATGGCCACTGGGCCGTCGCGCCGTTTGCCTGGCACCAGGACACGCCCGAAGCCCTGCTCACTGAAGACGAATTGCGTAAATGCCTGGAGCACACACTGGCCAGTCTTTCCGAGCTGCAAAGCAGCGTACTGCTGCTGCGTGAGCGCCAGGGGCTGGAGTTGGAGGAGATTTGTAATCTTCTGACGCTATCGCTCTCCAATGTTCGTGTGCTGTTGCATCGAGCACGGCTTAAAGTCTTCGCCACGGTGGAGCATTTTGAGGAAACCGGCGAATGTTGACCTGTAAGGAACAAGTGGCACGTTCCAGTGACTATCTCGATGGGCAACTGACCTTTCGCGAGCGCCTGCTGGTGCGCCATCACCTGATGTTCTGCCCCAACTGCCGGCGCTTTATCCGGCAGATGCGCTTGATGCAGGCGACGCTGAAGATCCTGCCCGAGCCGCCTATCGCCGATGTTGATGCGTTGGCCGAACGCCTGGCCGCCGAGCGCTCCCGCGACCAATAATATCCATCATTTTTCACACTTAAACGAAGCCCGCATCGATAAAAGATGCGGGCTTTTTTTTTGCTCAAAAAACAACCAAGATGAAAAATATTTCATTTTTCTCGGGTGTTTTTACATTTTGTATCATCTGCCATTTTCACCAGTTTCCGGGGCTGGAGCCTTGATTTCCGTAGGCTCTGGCTTATTTCGAATGGCTATTAAAAAGTTCCCGAGTAACAAAATCTTTATGTTCCAGCAACCCGGCTGAAATATCCCCTCGCCAAGATCGCCCCCCAACACCAGCGGCTCTAAACCGCGTGTTTTACCAATGCACAAGACCATCAATTAGGGGAATTCTTCGATGATCCGCAAGCACTTCGCCGGTTTCGCGGCGAGCGCCTTGGCCCTGGCTGTCACCGCCCAGGCTTTCGCCGGTACTGTCACAACTGACGGCGCCGATATCGTTGTCAAAACCAAGGGCGGCCTTGAGGTTGCAACCACCGACCAGAATTTCAGCTTCAAGCTGGGTGGTCGTTTGCAGGCCGATTACGGCACGTTTGATGGCTATTACACTAAGAACGGTGACTCGGCTGACGCGGCCTATTTCCGCCGCGCCTACATCGAGTTTGGCGGCACCGTCTACAAGGACTGGAAATACCAGGTCAACTACGACCTGTCCCACAACTCCGGCAACGCAGACGATGGCTACTTCGATGAAGCGTCCATGTCCTACACCGGCTTCAAGCCTGTCGTGATTCGCGCCGGTCGCTTCGACGAAGACTTCGGCCTGGAAAAAGCCACCAGCTCCAAGTGGGTCACCGGCGTTGACCGCAACGCAGCGTATGAAGTCGCGGACTGGATCCACTCCCACGCCAACGGCATGGGCATCCAGGCCAGCTCGGTGGTCGGCGACATGGCTTACCTGTCGGCCAGCGTTTCTTCCAAGGACATCAACGACAAGAACGGCAAAGGCGTGAAGCAATTCAACGCCCGTGCGGTGTTTGCGCCGATGCATGACACCGGCAACGTGCTGCACCTGGGCCTGGATTACGCGGTACGTGACCTGAAGGACACGGCCTTCGACTCGCGTATTCGTCCGCGTCTTGGGGTTCGCGGCGTTTCCACCAACGGCGGCAACGATGCGGGCGCCAACGGCAACCGTGCGACCTTCGGCGGCGGTGTGGGTCTGGATTCCGGCAGCCTGACGGCGAACGACGCCTACGACACCGACACGGTGTTCGGCGGCGAATTTGCATTCGCCCGTGGTCCGTTGTCCCTGCAGGGCGAATACCTGAACCGCAAGATGAAGGCAGACAGCAGTGCCTATCAGGACGTGAAAGCCAGCGGCTTCTACGGCCAGGTGGCCTACACCCTGACCGGAGAGTCCCGCGTCTACAAACTCGACGGTGCCAAGTTCGATACCATCAAGCCCGAGAACAAGCAGTACGGCGCGTGGGAAGTGTTCTACCGTTACGACAACATCACCGTTGATGACAAAAACGTAGTGCGCAACACCGCCACCCGTGAAGTGGGCGATGCCAAGGCCAACCTGAACATCATCGGGGTGAACTGGTACGCCAACGAGGCGGTGAAAGTCTCTGCCAACTACATCAAGGCCAAGACCGACAAAGTGGTTAATGCCGCCGGCGACGACAGCGGCGACGCCATCGTGGCCCGCGTGCAATACGTGTTCTAGGCAACCTGTAATACCGCTCCAAAGCGCTCTTTCTTCATCCGTCAAAGCGCTCCTCATTTGGTTTGCCCCGCCGTTTGGCGGGGCTTTTTTTTGCGCCGTGTCCTGTAGGCGCGAGCTTGCTCGCGAAGAACCCGAGATCACCGCGTTCTGTCAGAATGGTCGCGTTGTCGTTAACGATCATCGCGAGCAAGCTCGCTCCTACACAAAGCCGTGACCGTCGGGGAATGGGATGCCGTTACAACGTTTGAATAACCTGTCCGAGATTGCGCCCGATGAATGGAACGCGTTGGTCCCCGTCGATCAGCCGTTTCTGCGCCATGCGTTCCTCAGTGCCCTGGAAGACAGCGCCAGCATCGGCCCGCACTCCGGCTGGCAGCCCGAGCATTTGCTGCATTATGAAGGTGGACGGCTGATTGCCGCGTTGCCCAGCTATCGCAAATGGCATTCCTATGGCGAGTACGTGTTCGACCACGGTTGGGCCGATGCTTGCGAGCGGGCGGGCATCGACTACTACCCGAAATTGCTGACGGCCGTGCCCTTCAGCCCGGTCAGCGGCCCGCGCCTGTTGGCCGCCAGCGCCGAGGACGGTTTCGAATTGCTTAAAAGCCTGCCCGGTTACTTGGAAATCGAAGGCCTTTCCAGCGCCCATATCAACTTTACCGACGCCCTGGCGGACACCGCACTGGCCCGGCAGCCGGGTTGGCTGCAACGCCTGGGCTGCCAGTTTCATTGGCAAAACCGCGGCTACCGCGACTTCCAGGACTTTCTCGACGCGCTGAGTTCGCGCAAGCGCAAACAGATGCGCAAGGAGCGCGAGCAAGTGGCGGGGCAGGGCATCGATTTCGAGTGGCTGCAAGGTCATGAGTTGAGCGAGGCGCAGTGGGATTTTGTCTACGCCTGTTACGCCAATACCTACGCCATACGCCGACAATCGCCGTACCTGACCCGGGCGTTTTTCAGTCTGCTGGCCGAGCGCATGCCCGAGGCGATTCGCGTGGTGCTGGCCAAGCAAGGCTCACGGCCGGTGGCCATGGCCTTCAGCCTGATCGGCGGCAACAGTTTTTATGGGCGTTACTGGGGCTGCCTGGCCGAGTTCGACCGGCTGCATTTCGAGACTTGCTTCTACCAAGGCATGGATTACGCGATTGCCCATGGCCTGCAGCGTTTCGACGCCGGCGCCCAGGGCGAGCACAAGTTGATTCGCGGGTTTGAGCCGGTGATCACGCACTCCTGGCATTACCTGCGACACCCGGGATTGAAGACCGCCGTGGCGGATTTCCTGGAGCGCGAAAGCGTGGGGATCCTGGCATATGCCGAGGAGGCGAGGGCAGCCCTGCCTTATCGGCAGGGCTGAACCACTGATCGGTTGACAGGTGCCGAGGGCGGGAGCACTTCGCTATAGTGTATGTACAAAAGTAAATACAGGATGCACCATGCGTTTTGAGTGGGATGAATCCAAAAACCAAATAAACATCCGCAAGCACGGCATAGACTTCAACGACGTATCGGATATTTTTCAACATCCAATATTGTCACAACGTGATACTCGAACGGATTATGACGAAGAACGCTGGGTCAGCATTGGCTGGATAAAATTACTTGTAGGTGTAGTTGTATACACCGAGAGGCGGGGTGACGTAATTCGCATTATTTCCGCCCGAAAAGCAACCAAACAGGAGGCCAAATACTATGTCGAAAGCATCGAAAACTGACTGGGAGCGCCTGGCTAAGATGGACGATCGGGAGATCGATACCAGCGACATCCCCGAGTTGGGAGAAGACTTCTTCCGTCGTGCCGAATTGCGTGTGCCGGTCAAGCAGGCAGTTACTATCCGTCTGGATGCTGACGTTCTTGAGTGGTTCAAGGGGCAAGGGACTGGCTATCAGACGCGCATCAATCAGTTGCTGCGCCAGTATATGCAGGCACATCAAGGCTGATAGAGCACTGGCGAGGTCAGCCCTGCCTTATCGGCAGGGCTGAACCTGTCTGGCTCAGGCGGTTTTTTCCGTGCCGAGCCATCGATAGGTAATGCCGCCGACCACTGCACCGAGGATCGGCGCCAGCCAGAACATCCACAACTGCTGGAGCGCCCAACCGCCGACAATCAGCGCCGGGCCGGTACTGCGGGCCGGGTTGACCGAGGTGTTGGTGACCGGGATCGAGATCAGGTGGATCAGCGTCAGCGCCAGGCCAATGGCAATGGGCGCGAAGCCCGTCGGCACACGACGGTCGGTGGCGCCGAGGATGATCAGCACGAACATGGCCGTCATCACCAACTCGCACACAAACCCCGCTGCCATCGAATAACCACCAGGCGAATGCTCGCCGTAGCCGTTGCTGGCCAGGCCCGAAGCCAGTTCGAACCCCGGCTTGCCGCTGGCTATGAAGTACAACAGTGCAGCGGCAACGACGCCGCCGATTACCTGGGACACGATGTACGCCGGTAACTCCCTGGCCGGAAATCTTCCGCCCACTACCAGCCCCACCGACACTGCAGGGTTCAGGTGACAACCGCTGATGTGCCCGATGGCAAATGCCATGGTCAGCACCGTGAGCCCGAACGCCAGGGCCACACCGAGCACACCGATCCCGACCGGGGACGATGCGGCCAGTACCGCACTGCCGCAGCCACCCAACACCAGCCAAAACGTACCCAGTCCTTCCGTAACGGAACGTTTGAACAGTGACATGAACACATCCTTAATAGATTGCTCTATCTGATTAACGGGTCTGTGATGCATCCCTGCTGCCTTAAATCAGGGCCCTCCTGGGGCCTGATTGGAGTACAGCAGGATTGTGTAGCAAGACCAGCGGGATAGAGAAAACTGTCAGAATTGTTCGGAATTGAGGTTGCAGTTAACCAACGGAATCAGTCTATTCCGACGAAGCCACCGGTCTGGTGTTGCCACAATCGCGCATACAAACCGCCGTGTGCGAGCAATTCGGCATGGCTGCCGGTCTCGGCGATCTGGCCTTTTTCCAGCACCACCAGCCTGTCCATTCTGGCAATGGTGGACAGCCGGTGGGCGATGGCGATCACTGTCTTGCCCTGCATCAGGGTTTCCAGGCTTTCCTGGATCGCCGCTTCGACTTCCGAATCCAGCGCGGAGGTGGCTTCGTCCATGATCAGGATCGGCGCGTCCTTGAGCAGTACCCGGGCGATGGCGATGCGCTGGCGTTGCCCGCCGGAGAGTTTCACCCCGCGTTCGCCGACGTGGGCGTCGAGGCCGGTGCGGCCCTCGGCGTCCGACAGCAATGGGATGAACTCGTCGGCGCGGGCCTTGTGCACGGCGGCCCAAAGCTCTTCGTCGGTGGCGTCCGGCTTGCCATACAGCAAGTTGTCGCGGATCGAACGGTGCAGCAGCGAGGTGTCCTGGGTGATCATGCCGATCTGTTCGCGCAAGGTTTCCTGGGCGACGTCGGCGATGTTCTGGCCGTCGATCAGGATACGGCCGCCTTGCAGGTCGTACAGGCGCAACAGCAGGTTGACCAGGGTGGATTTGCCCGCGCCGGACGGACCGATCAGGCCGATCTTTTCACCCGGTTCAATCGCCAGGTTCAAGCCGCTGATGATCCCGCTCTTCTTGCCGTAGTGGAAATCCACCTGATCGAACCGCACCTCGCCATGGGGCACTTCCAGGCGCGGGGCATTTTCCCGGTCGGTCACTGCCAGCGGCTGGGCGATGGTTTTCAGGCCGTCCTGGACCATGCCGATGTTTTCGAAAATGCCGTTGACCACCCACATGATCCAGCCGGACATGTTGACGATACGAATCACCAGGCCGGTGGCCAGGGCAATGGCGCCCACCGAAATCAGGGATTGGGTCCACAGCCACAGGGCAAGGCCGGTGGTGGTGACAATCAGCAGGCCGTTCATGGTGGTAATCACGATGTCCATGCTGGTCACGACGCGGCTGGCCAACTGGGTTTTCTCGGTCTGCTCGACGATGGCTTCCCTGGCGTAGTTCTGCTCGAAATTGGTATGAGCGAACAGCTTCAAGGTGGTGATGTTGGTGTAGCCGTCGACGATCCGCCCCATCAGTTTTGAGCGTGCCTCGGAGGAGATGACCGAGCGCTCCTTGACCCGTGGCACGAAGTACCGCAGGGCCAGGCTGTAGGCGACGATCCAGGTGATCAGCGGGATCATCAGGCGCCAGTCGGCTTCGGCGAACAGCACCAGGGCGCTGATGGCGTAGATCGCCACGTGCCAGATCGCGTCCACGGCGGCCACTGCGGAGTCGCGCAGGGAGTTGCCAGTTTGCATGATGCGCTGGGCAATGCGCCCGGCGAAATCGTTCTGGAAGAAGTTCAGGCTCTGTTTGAGCACATAGCTGTGGTTTTGCCAGCGGATCAGGCTGGTCATGCCGGGGCTGATGGTCTGGTGCACCAGCAGGTCATGCAGGGCGCCGAAGATCGGGCGCAACAGCAGGGCGACCACGGCCATCCAGATCAGCTCGGTGGCGTGGATCTGGAAGAAGTTGGCGGGCGGCGTGCCCTGGGCCAGGTCGATGATGCGGCTCAGGTAGCTGAACAGCGCCACTTCGATCAGCGCGCCGATCAGGCCCACCACCAGCAAGGCGGCAAAGCTTGGCCATACCTGGCGCAGGTAATAGACGTAGAAGGGCAGGACTTTGTCTGGAGGGGCCGCGCTGGGAGGTTCGCGGAAGATGTCGATCAGTTGTTCAAAACGACGATAGAGCATTAGGTCTGACGCCCGCGCGGCGGGCTCTCCTGTTCAAATGCGCGCGACGCCCTGCGGGCCCCGCGCGAAACTCCCTGTAGCCTTCAGTCGATGCGCTTGGCCGACTTGATCAGGACAGGATCGATTGGCACGTTCTGCATGCCCTGTTTGGTGGTGGTCTGCGAGTTGACGATGATGTCGACCACGTCCATGCCCTTGACCACTTTGGCGAACACCGCGTAACCGGCATCACGGCCCGGGTCGAGGAAGGCATTGTCCGCAACGTTGATGAAGAATTGGCTGGTGGCGGAGTTCGGGTCGTTGGTACGCGCCATCGACAGGGTGCCGCGCACGTTATGCAGGCCGTTGCTGGCTTCGTTCTTGATCGGTGCTTCGGTCGGCTTTTGCGACATTTGCTGGGTAAAACCACCGCCCTGCACCATGAAGCCCGGGATTACCCGGTGAAAAATGGTGTTGGTATAGAAGCCCTTGTCGACATAGGCCAGGAAGTTCTTGGTACTGATCGGGGCCTTGACCGGGTCCAGTTCGATCTCGATGTCGCCATTGGTGGTGGTGATCAAGACGTGGGGTGCCTTGGCGGGTTCGGCCGCCATCAGGTTGGCAGCGAACAGTACGGAACCGGCAAAGAAGGCGATTTTTTTCAGCATGGGTCAGTGATCCTGGGTTGTGGTTTCGACTGTCTTGAGAAAATCGAGCAGGGTGTTGTTGAAGCGTTCGGGTTGGTCCAGCGGCGTGGCATGGCGGGAATCCTCGATCACCACCAGCCGCGCATCGGGCAGCAGTTTTACATAGATTTCTTTCTGCGCCACGGGGGTGTAGTCGTGGTCGGCGCTGATGACCAGGGTTGGACAGGATATTTTCGAAAGTTGTTCCTGTACGCCCCAGCCAACAATCGCATCGAAGCTGGCGAGGTAAGCACGTTTGTCGTTTTTTGCCCAGCGTTCGGCCATCTTGCGCCGCAGTTCGGCTTGTTCGGGCTTGGGAAACAGCAGGCTGCCCAGGGCTTTGCCGATGGTGTTCAGGCTGAGGACGCGCGCCAGGCTCCAGCGCTTGGCCCACTGCCAATAGTCGCTGGCGCTGCGAACCTTGACCTGGGGCGCACTGTTGACGATGCACAGGCTCTTGAGCATTTGCGGCTCATCCACTGCCAGTTGAAAGGCGATCATGCCGCCCATGGACAGGCCGACCACGTGGGCCGGCGGCAAATGCAGGTGTTCGATCAAGGCCACCAGGTCGGCGGTGAAGCCGGCGATGCTGTAGCGCTCACGGGGTTTGTCGGAGCGGCCGTGACCGCGCACATCCACCACCACCAGGCGATAGTGTTGGGACAGCACGGGCACTTGCAGTTCCCAGTCCAGGCAACTGGAGCCCAGGCCGTGGATCAGGATCAGCGGCGCGCCGTGGCCATATTCCTCGTAATGCAGGGTGCAACCTTCATGTTCGAAATAGGCCACGTGAACTCCTTGTTCAGGCTTGCTGCGGTGCGGCGAATGGCGCGTCCAGTGGTGCAGTGTCGAAGGTGCGCAGCAACTCGACGAGAATCTGCGTGGCCGGGCCCAGGGGTTTGTCCTTGTTCGAGTAAAGATAGAAGGTCGGGTTGCGGCTGCCACCCCGTTCCAGGGGCAGTAGCTTGAGCAGGCCTTCCTTGAGTTCGCGTTCGATCAGGTGTCGCGGCAGCCAGGCGAAGCCCAGGCCGCTGCTGACGAAGGTGGCGGCGGTGGGCAGGCTGCCGACGGT
>NZ_JACARK010000084.1:0-20471 GCF_013386655.1 Pseudomonas sp. K5002
CGGGCTCGCGGTGATGCAGCGGGCTCATGGCGTTGTACAAGTGGGTAAAGCTGGTGGCCCCGGCGGCGAGGGCGGCGACACCTTCTTCATAGCTGCCCAGGGTGTGGCCGATCTGCATGCGCACGCCACGTTCGCTGAGGGCGCGGATCAGGCCGTCATGGCCGGCGATTTCCGGGGCAATGGTGATCACCCGGATCGGCGCCAGGCGCAGGTATTCTTCGACTTCGGCCATCAAGGCGGTGTGGGCGAAGTTCGGTTGTGCGCCGAGTTTTCCCGGATTGATGTAGGGGCCTTCCAGGTGCACGCCCAGGACGCGAGCGGTGCCGGTCGGGCGGCTTTCGCAATAGGTGCCGATTTCGCCGAGCACGCGGGTGATTTCGTCCACCGGCGCGGTCATGGTGGTGGCCAGCAGCGAGGTGGTGCCAAACCGCACGTGGGTGCGGGTGATGGTGTGGAAGGCGTCGGTGCCTTCCATGATGTCTTTGCCGCCACCGCCGTGCACGTGCAGGTCGATAAAGCCTGGCAGCAGGTACGGCAGGTCGTTGTCAGCCGGGTTGCACGGGCTGCCTTCTACGGCAGTGACCTTGCCGTGCTGGTGCACCAGGCGGCCGCGAATCCAGCCGTGTGGCGTGAGGATATTGTCTTCGGACATGGGCAGTTCTCTAAATTCGCAGTTCAGCGGAATAGTCGTGGCGGCGCAGTTCTGCGACGAAGTCGTAGTAGTCGTTGCGGCAGTAGGTGTCGGTGATTTCAATCGGGGTGTTGTCGGCGGTGTAGCCCACCCGGGTCATCAGCAGCATGGCGGTGCCAGGGGCGATGCCCACCAGGGCTGCGAATTCGTCCGAGGCGTTGATCGCCTGGATGTGTTGCAGGGCGCGCACGATGGGTTTGCCGATGCTTTCCAGGTATTCGTACAGCGAATTGCCGATGGCCTGCGGGTGGGGGAGGACGGAGGCGGGCATGGCGGTCATTTCAATCGCCATCACCGTGTCGTCGGCCTTACGCAATCGCTTGAGCCGCGCGACTTTGTCGCTGGGTGACAGGCCCAGGCGAATCAATTCTTCATGGGTCGGCGGGGTGATGTCGCGCTCGAGCCATTGGGACGTCGGTACAAAGCCCTTGAGCCGGAGCATTTCGCTGAAGCCCGAGAGGCGCGACAGCGGTTGTTCCAGGCGTGGCGTGATGAAGGTCCCGGAGCCTTGGCTGCGACGGATCAGACCTTGTTCGAACAGCACTTCCAGCGCCTTGCGGGCGGTCACCCGGGAAATGCTCAGTTGCTCGCTGAGGGCGCGTTCCGACGGCAATGCCTGCTCGGATTTCCACTGGCCGGCATGAATCGCGGCTTCGAGGTTGCGGGCCAGTTGCAGGTACAGCGGCGTCGATTGTTTATCGTCGGGGCGCAGGGCCAGGATGGGGTTCATCGTGTCGGTTTCCGATGCGGTTATTGGAGTGTTGTCGCCCGGTAGTGATCGCAAGCTAATACCACTTAAATACCATGTCAATGCAGCGAAAACGGTGCAGGCGAGCGTTTGCGGGCGCCTTAATAGTGCGCCAGTTCAAGTGGTATTAGAGAGGTCTTTATTTCAGGCAGAAGCGCGCAGCTTGCCGAGGTGAACTGGTATTCACCGGCAGGCCACCCATGGGGCGGGAATTTTTTTTGAATTATTTTACGAGGGGCAGGAAATTACGGACGAATCTCGATCATCGTGCCGTCTTTCACCAGGTTCCAGACTTCGCGCATGTCGACATTGCGCATGCCGATGCAGCCGTCGGTCCAGTCCAGGGTGTGGAACAGCTCTTCGGGGTAGTCCTCGGCGTCGGGGGTGCCGTGGATCATGATCATGCTGCCGGGCTTGACCCCTTCGCGGCGGGCGCGCGCGGAATCGCTGATATTGGGGTAGGAGATGTGCATGGCCAGGTTGAAGCGGTCGCTGGTCTTGCGCCAGTCGATCCAGTAGAAACCTTCCGGGGTGCGGCGGTCGCCTTCCATCAGCTTGGTGCCCTTGGGGTTCTTCCCCAGGGAAATGCGGTAGGTCCTGAGGGGCTTGCCGTCATTGATCAGTTGCAACTGATGGGCAGACTTGAGCACCAGGATTTTCTCGACGGGTTTGCCCCCCAGGATCACTTGGGTGGAGGCTGGCGACAGCGTGGCAAACGACAGGCAGATCAGAGCAAGCAACCAACGCATTGAAACGGTATCCCCTGAAAAGACTACGTGCCGCCTGGATTGTTATTTGGCCAACTGGGTCAGCGGCGGCACCGATTCGCTGCGCACCGGATACGACTGTTGCCGACGGTCAGCAAAAAAGCATTCTAAGGTACGCCCGACCGTGCGGAAAGCCAGCTCGGACCAAGGGATGTCGGCTTCATCGAATAGGCGCACTTCAAGGCTTTCGGGGCCGGCGGCAAAATCCAGGTCGATCAGTTCGGCCCGGTAGAAGATGTGCACCTGGCTGATGTGCGGCACGTCGATCAGGGTGTAGATGCTCAGGTTGCGCACCCGGGCGCAGGCTTCTTCCAGGGTTTCGCGCATGGCGGCCTGTTCGACGGTCTCGCCGTTCTCCATAAAGCCGGCGGGCAAGGTCCAGAAACCCAGGCGCGGCTCGATGGCGCGCCGGCACAGCAGCACCTGGTCGCCCCACACCGGTACGGTGCCCGCGACGATATTGGGGTTCTGGTAGTGAATGGTCTGACAGTGATCGCAGACATAACGCAAGCGTGCGTCGCCTTCGGGAATGCGCTGGGTGACCGGTTTACCGCACTGGCTGCAGAAGTTCATGCTGGGGTTCCTGGAGAGTGCGCCTATCTTGGCGTGACCGGGTATGGGCTGCAAGTTGTCGTTTAGCGACATGGCCAGGGTTTTGGGGTTGGGCGTGCGCAAGGTTTGGTGCATGATGCAAGGTAGCCAACAGACCGAGATGACTCATGCTGGACGAGCTACTTCGCCGGGTAAGCAATCATACGCCACGCACGCTGGAGACCGACGGTCGTTTCCCGGAAGCGGCGGTACTGGTGCCGATCACCCGCAGTGACGAACCCGAGCTGATCCTGACCTTGCGCGCCAGCGGGTTATCCACCCATGGCGGCGAAGTGGCATTCCCTGGCGGGCGCCGCGACCCGGAAGACCCGGACCTGATCTTCACCGCGCTGCGCGAAGCCGAAGAAGAAATCGGCCTGCCGCCGGGCCTGGTGGAAGTCATCGGCCCGTTGAGCCCGCTGATTTCCCTGCACGGTATCCGTGTCACGCCTTATGTAGGCGTTATCCCCGATTACGTCGAATACCTGGCCAATGACGCCGAGATCGCCGCTGTTTTCAGCGTGCCCCTGGAGTTTTTTCGCCAGGACCCGCGCGAACATACCCACCGTATCGATTACCAGGGCCGCAGTTGGTATGTGCCCAGTTACCGGTTTGGCGAATACAAGATCTGGGGCCTGACGGCGATCATGATTGTCGAGCTGATCAATCTGCTCTATGACGATGCCGACATCAGCCTGCATCGACCGCCGAAAAGCTTCATCAATACCTAAGAGCCAGATGGCCATCGTTCCTGCCGTGAGGATCCACCTATGAAATACCGCCTGGGCGACGCCCGAGTCGAAACCCATCCCAACAGCTGGGTGGCCCCCAATGCCACGCTGGTGGGCAAGGTCAAGCTGGAGGAGGGCGCCAACGTCTGGTTCAACGCGGTGTTGCGCGGCGACAACGAGCTGATCCTGATCGGCAAGAACAGCAACGTGCAGGACGGCAGCGTGATGCACACCGACATGGGTTACCCGCTGACCCTCGGCACCGGCGTGACCATCGGCCATAACGCCATGTTGCATGGCTGCACCGTCGACGATTACAGCCTGATTGGCATCAATGCGGTGATTCTTAACGGGGCGAAGATCGGCAAGCACTGCATCATCGGCGCCAATTCGCTGATCGGCGAGGGCAAGGAAATTCCCGATGGTTCGTTGGTGATGGGCTCGCCGGGCAAGGTGGTGCGGGAGCTGACCGACGTGCAGAAGAAGATGCTTGAGGCCAGCGCTGCGCACTATGTGCATAACGCCCAGCGGTATGCCCGTGATCTGGTTGAGCAGGAAGAATGAACCCGGTAGAACGACCCGTCGCCTCGCCGTGCGTGAGCATTTGTGCGCTGGATGACGATGATATCTGCACTGGCTGCCAGCGGACGGTGGATGAAATCACCCGCTGGAGTCGCATGGACAATACCGAGCGCCGGGTAGTGCTGGGGTTGTGCCATGAGCGGGCGAAGGCGAGTGGGCTGGTGTGGATGATTCCCGGTAAATCCGGCGCCTGATCGCTAGGGGCGGCACTTAATGTGGCGAGGGAGCTTGCTCCCGCTGGGCTGCGAAGCAGCCCCAAATCAGACGACAGGATTACTTCAGGTACACCGCTATCGCCCTTTCCGGGGCCGCTTCGCGCCCCAGCGGGAGCAAGCTCCCTCGCCACATTGATGGGTTGTGAAGTACCCTGTGCCCCTTGTTCACAGGTCCCTCGCCCCATGTTCTTCCTGATTGCCTACATCAGCAGCGTCGTGCTGATCAACTTCGCCTTTTCCACCGCTCCGCACCTGGATGTGATCTGGTCCGCCTGGGGCGGTTTGGTATTTGTCCTGCGGGACATGGTGCAAACCCGTTTCGGCCATGGCGCGATCATCGCCATGCTGGCGGCGCTGGTGCTGTCCTATATCACCTCCGATCCGTCCATCGCCCTGGCCAGCGCCACGGCGTTCGCGGTGTCCGAATGCATTGACTGGCTGGTGTTCAGCATCACCAAGCGCCCACTCCACGACCGCCTGTGGATAAGTTCGGCGCTGAGTATCCCCCTCGATACCTTCATCTTTTTCGGCCTGATCGGCGCCTTGACGCCCGCGGTCGCCGGCACTGCCCTGGTGTCGAAATTCGCCGGCGTTACCGTGGTGTGGCTGGCCATGGCCTGGCGTTTGCGCCGGCAGCGCGTCGCCAACTGAAGCCAATCTTTACAGTTCATGTAAAATGCCGGCCTTTCTCCCCACGATCCGCTCCCCTGAGGACCTGAGATGACCCGAATCGGAACTCCATTGTCGCCAACCGCGACCCGCGTAATGCTGTGTGGCTGCGGTGAGCTGGGCAAGGAAGTGGTAATCGAACTGCAACGCCTGGGCGTTGAAGTGATTGCCGTGGATCGCTACGCCAACGCACCGGCCATGCAGGTTGCCCACCGCAGCCACGTGATCAACATGCTCGATGGCGCCGCGCTGCGTGCCGTGATCGAAGCCGAAAAGCCGCACTTCATCGTGCCGGAAATCGAAGCGATCGCCACCGCCACCCTCGTGGAGCTGGAAGCCGAAGGCTTCACCGTGATCCCGACCGCCCGCGCGACGTTGCTGACCATGAACCGCGAAGGCATCCGTCGCCTGGCCGCCGAAGAGCTGGACCTGCCGACCTCGCCGTACCACTTCGCCGACACCTTCGAGGACTACAGCAAGGCCGTCACCGACCTGGGCTTCCCGTGTGTGGTCAAGCCGGTGATGAGTTCGTCGGGCAAGGGCCAGAGCCTGCTGCGCAGCGCCGATGACGTGCAGAAAGCCTGGGATTACGCCCAGGAAGGCGGGCGTGCCGGCAAGGGCCGCGTGATCATCGAAGGCTTTATCGACTTCGACTACGAAATCACCCTGCTGACCGTGCGCCACATTGGCGGCACTACCTTCTGCGCGCCTGTCGGTCACCGTCAGGAGAAGGGCGATTACCAGGAATCCTGGCAGCCACAGGCCATGAGCCCGATTGCACTGGCGGAATCCGAGCGCGTTGCCAAGGCGGTAACCGAAGCGTTGGGTGGTCGTGGTCTGTTTGGCGTCGAGCTGTTTATCAAAGGCGATCAGGTGTGGTTCAGCGAAGTGTCGCCGCGCCCCCATGACACTGGCCTGGTGACCCTGATTTCCCAGGACTTGTCGCAGTTCGCCCTGCATGCGCGGGCAATTCTCGGCCTGCCGATCCCGTTGATCCGTCAGTTCGGGCCTTCGGCTTCGGCAGTGATCCTGGTGGAAGGCAAGTCGACCCAGACGGCGTTTTCCAACCTGGGTGCAGCCTTGAGCGAGCCGGATACGGCGTTGCGTCTGTTCGGCAAGCCGGAAGTGAATGGCCAGCGCCGTATGGGCGTGGCGTTGGCGCGGGACGAGTCGATTGAGGCAGCGCGGGCTAAAGCCACTCGTGCTTCGAAAGCGGTTGTTATAGAGCTGTAACCCCCCGCCGATCGTTCCCACGCTCCGCGTGGGAATGCCGCGCTGGACGCTCCGCGTCCGCTCTTAAGGGCGTGACGCAGAGCGTCACCGGATGCATTCCCACGCAGAGCGTGGGAATGATCATCATTAGGCGACCTTGTTCAAATCGTTATTGCGCGTCTCTTTCAGGCACAGCACAGCAATCAAGCTGATCACCGCTGCCGCCGACACATACCCGCCGACATAACTCAAACCGCCCATCGCCACCAGCTTGGTCGCGAAGAACGGTGCCGCCGACGCACCCACGATCCCACCCAGGTTATACGCCGCCGAAGCACCGGTATAACGCACGCGGGTCGGGAACAGTTCCGGCAACATCGCGCCCATCGGGGCAAACGTCACGCCCATCAGGAACAGCTCCAGCGCCAGGAACAGTGCCACGGCCCAGGTTGAACCGTGGGTCAGCAACGGCTCCATGGTGAAGCCGGAAAGGATGGTCAGGATCGCACCGACAATCAGCACCGGCTTACGCCCGTAACGGTCGCTGGCCCACGCCGCCAGCGGCGTCGCCGCGCCCATGAACAGCACCGCGAAGCACAGCAAACCCAGGAACGTTTCACGGCTGTAGCCCAGCGTAGACACGCCATAGCTCAGGGAAAACGCGGTGGTGATATAGAACAGCGCATAACACACCACCATCGAGGCTGCACCCAGCAGTACTGGCAGCCAATGCTGGCTGAACAATTCCACCAGCGGCACTTTCACCGGCGCTTCCTTGGCCACGGCGTTCGCGAACACCGGCGTTTCATGCAGTTTGAGCCGTGCATACAGCCCCACCATCACCAGCGCCGCGCTGAGAATGAACGGAATGCGCCAGCCCCAGCTGCGGAACTGTTCGTCGCTCAGGCTCATGGCCAGGATCAGGAACAGCCCGTTGGCCGCCAGAAAGCCGATCGATGGCCCCAGTTGCGGGAACATGCCGAACCAGGCGCGTTTGCCCTTCGGGGCGTTCTCGGTGGCCAGCAACGCCGCGCCGCCCCATTCGCCGCCAAGCCCGAGGCCTTGGCCAAAGCGCAGCACGCAGAGCAGGATCGGTGCCCAGGCGCCGATGCTGTCATAACCGGGCAGCAAGCCAATCAGCGTGGTGCACACGCCCATCAGCAGCAAGGACGCCACCAACGTCGATTTACGGCCAATCCGGTCGCCAAAGTGGCCGAACAGCGCCGAACCCAACGGCCGCGCGATAAACGCGATACCGAAGGTCAGGAACGAGGCGAGCATCTGCGCCGTGCCGGAGGTTTGCGGGAAGAACACCGGGCCGATCACCAAGGCTGCGGCAGTTGCGTAGATATAGAAGTCGTAGAACTCGATGGCGGTGCCGATGATGCTCGCGGTGGCGACCCGGGCCGTCGAGTTGGTCGGGGCGGCGGTCGCCGTCTCGTTATAGGTGGTGCTCATTGAGGTATCCCTGACGGTCATTGCGCGTTTGGACGCGGGTTATTATTGGTCGAACACCCATGGATCAGGGTTGTGCGCGGGGCGGCTCGGGATGGGAGCAAACACCGGTCAGACACGGTAAAACGCTGCCTGGACGCGCTCAGTGCGGGTAGCACGCGGTCGGGCGGGGCTTGGGTAAGCCGCCCGATTATAGGAAGGGGTTTGCGGATCCAACAAGGGGCTTAAGCGGCAACCGGCACCGTGCTGGTGTGCCAGATCAACACCTTGGCGACGCGGTTGTCCTCGGTCTCGAGGATTTCCAGGCGATAGCGGCCGATTTTCAGGCACACGGCGCAATCCGGAATGGTCTCCAGTGCTTCGGTCACCAGGCCGTTGAGGGTCTTGGGGCCGTCGCTGGGCAGGTGCCAGCCGAGGGTTTTGTTCAAGTCACGGATCGAGGCGGCGCCGTCGATCACGTAGCGGCCATCCAGTTGGGGCTGGATGTGCGGGTTGTCGAGGTGCTGCTCGTTTTCGAACTCACCGACGATTTCTTCAAGAATGTCTTCCAGGGTCACAATGCCCAGCACTTCGCCGTATTCATCCACCACCATGCCCAGGCGGCGCTGTTGCTTGTGGAAGTTCAGCAATTGCAGTTGCAGCGGCGTGCTTTCCGGGACGAAGTAGGGCTCGTGACAGGCGGCCAGCAGGGCTTCCTTGGTCAGGCTGGCGTCCGGCAGCAGGTGGCGGATCTGCCGCGTGTTGAGCACCGCCTCGACCTGGTTGATATCGCTGTGGAACACCGGCAGCCGGGTTCGGGTGGAAACCCGCAGTTGCTCGATGATTTCCTCTACCGGGTCATCCAGGTTGATGCCGTCCACTTCGCTGCGGGGCACCAGGATGTCGTTGACGGTGATGTTGTCCAGGGCGTGGATGCCCGGCATGCCCGGCGCGCGGGTGTTGGGGATTTCGGCTTCCGGCTCGTCGTCCTGGTCCGGCTGCGGCTCGTCGCTCTTCTTGACCAGCCCGGGCTTGCGGGTGAACGGGCGCAGCAGCAACAGGCTGACACCGTTGAGCAGCCAGGCCAGCGGATAAAGGATTTTCAGCGGCACGCTCAGCAAGGTATTGCCGAAGCCAAGGATGGTTTGCGGGTGGCGAGTGGCCAGGGCGCGCGGTAGATAGTCGGCCAGTACCAGCAGTACCGCGCTGGAGATCACCCAGCCGAGCCACGGGCCGTTTTGCGCCCAGGCGTAGATCGCCAGCAGGGTGCAGAGAATCACCACCACGGCGCGGCACAGGGTGTTGCAGAGGATCAGGCTGTTACGCGGGAAGTTCAGGCGGGCGGCGGCTTTGTCACCCTGGCGGGTGCCGGGGCGCAGGGCCAGCAAATGTTGCTGGGCAGCTTCGATGGCGGTAAACAGCGCCGACCATAAAACCAGCAAGGCTACTACCGCAAGCATCGGCCCCAAGGGCAAGTTGTCCATGTCGGCTGCCCGTCAGATATGCAGGATGTATTCGCGAACCAGCTTGCTGCCGAAATAGGCCAGCATCAGCAGGCAGAAACCGGCCAGGGTCCAGCGGATCGCCTTGTGCCCGCGCCAGCCGAGACGGTTGCGGCCCCACAGCAGCACGCTGAACACCACCCAGGCCAGGCAGGCCAGCAGGGTTTTATGCACAAGATGCTGGGCAAACAGGTTCTCGACGAACAGCCAGCCGGAGATCAGCGACAGCGACAGCAGCGTCCAGCCGGCCCAGAGGAAGCCGAACAGCAGGCTTTCCATGGTTTGCAGCGGCGGGAAGTTCTTGATCAGCCCCGACGGGTGCTTGTGCTTGAGCTGGTGGTCTTGCAACAGCAGCAGCAAGGCCTGGAACACCGCGATGGTGAACATGCCGTAGGCGAGGATCGACAGCAGGATGTGGGCGAGGATGCCCGGCTCTTCATCAATGACCTGCACGGTGCCGGTCGGTGTGAATTGCGCCAGCAGCACCGTCAGCATCCCGAGCGGGAACAACAGCACCAGCAGATTCTCCACCGGGATCCGGTAGCAGGCCATCAGGGTCAGCGCGATCACCGCGGCGGCAATCAGGCTGGCAGCGCTGAAGAAATCCAGGCCCAGGCCGACCGGCGTCATCAAGTGCGTGAACAGGCTGGCGGCGTGAGCCAGCAGGGCGAGGACGCCAAGGCCTACCAGCAGGCGTTTGTCGGCCTTGGCGCCTTGGGCCAGACGAGTGCCCTGATAGAGGGTCGCAGCGGCATACAAGATGGCGGCGGCGAGGCTGGGTAGCAAACTGGGTGACAAAGGGAGCATAAATCCTGTTAAGCAGGCCCGAAAGGCGCTGAGTTTGGCATACACCTGCGTAACACGAAAGACTCTCAGGCCAGACAGCGGGTGTGCATGGCGACAGTCTTCGCTATAATCCGCGACCTGCCCACGCCGCAGGCTCGCCGAGCGCTGTTTTTAATAGCGATTTACCACAGCCTGGGCCGCCATTACCTCGGTCTAACAATGCATTTCGATGAATAGGGCCTGAAAGGATCGCGCATGTTTGAAAATCTGACTGACCGTCTCTCGCAGACGCTGCGCCATGTCACCGGCAAGGCCAAGCTGACCGAGGACAATATTAAAGACACCCTGCGTGAAGTGCGCATGGCGTTGCTGGAAGCCGACGTCGCCTTGCCGGTGGTGAAGGACTTCGTCAACTCGGTCAAAGAGCGCGCGGTCGGCACCGAAGTGTCCCGCAGCCTGACGCCGGGCCAGGCCTTTGTGAAGATCGTCCAGGCCGAACTCGAAAGCCTGATGGGCGCGGCCAACGAAGATTTGAACCTCAGCGCCGTGCCGCCAGCCGTTGTGCTGATGGCCGGTCTGCAAGGTGCGGGCAAGACCACCACCGCCGGCAAACTGGCGCGCTTCCTTAAAGAGCGCAAGAAGAAGTCGGTGATGGTGGTGTCTGCCGACGTTTACCGCCCGGCGGCTATTAAACAGCTGGAAATGCTCGCGGGCGAAGTGGGCGTGACCTTCTTCCCGTCCGACCTGAGCCAGAAACCGGTCGATATCGCCCAGGCGGCTATTAAAGAAGCCAAGCTGAAATTCATCGACGTGGTCATCGTCGATACCGCCGGTCGCCTGCACATCGACGAAGAGATGATGGGCGAGATCAAGGCGCTGCATGCCGCGATCAACCCGGTAGAAACCCTGTTCGTGGTCGATGCCATGACCGGCCAGGATGCGGCCAATACCGCCAAGGCCTTTGGTGATGCACTGCCGCTGACCGGTGTGATCCTGACCAAGGTCGACGGCGATGCCCGTGGCGGTGCCGCCTTGTCGGTACGCGCCATTACCGGCAAGCCGATCAAGTTCATCGGTATGGGCGAGAAGAGCGAAGCGCTCGAGCCGTTCCACCCTGAGCGTATCGCCTCGCGTATCCTCGGCATGGGCGACGTGCTCAGCCTGATCGAGCAAGCGGAAGCGACCCTCGACAAGGACAAGGCCGACAAGCTGGCTAAAAAGCTGAAGAAGGGCAAGGGCTTCGACCTCGAAGACTTCCGCGACCAGCTGCAGCAGATGAAGAACATGGGCGGCCTCGGCGGCCTGATGGACAAGCTGCCGAACATCGGCGGCGTGAACCTGGCGCAAATGGGCAATGCCCAGGGCGCGGCAGAGAAGCAATTCAAGCAGATGGAAGCCATCATCAATTCCATGACCCCGGCCGAGCGCCGCGACCCTGAGCTGATCAGCGGTTCGCGCAAACGTCGGATCGCCATGGGTTCCGGCACCCAGGTGCAGGACATCGGTCGCTTGATCAAGCAACACAAGCAGATGCAGAAGATGATGAAGAAATTCTCCGCAAAAGGCGGAATGGCCAAGATGATGCGCGGCATGGGCGGTATGTTGCCCGGCGGCGGCATGCCGAAAATGTAAAGAATTCGAGCAGAAGTTCGCTTCTGCTCCGACCCGCAGGGATGCGGGATCTCCAGCAAACCCGCCATTGGCGGGAGCTGACTTGCCGTTTTAACCGACGGCTCTATAGCAGATCTGAATGGCACGCTGATAGGCGCCAGAAAAAGACATTTGCAAAAGTCCGGATATTCCTTAGAATATGCGGCCTTTCGGGCACCTATGCCCGCTGTGCATTTAGATTTGCAGCACCGACTACAGGAACGATGTTCACATGCTAACAATCCGTCTTGCCCTTGGCGGCTCCAAAAAGCGCCCGTTTTACCACTTGACCGTAACTGACAGCCGCAACCCACGTGACGGCTCTCACAAGGAACAAGTTGGCTTCTTCAATCCGATCGCTCGTGGTCAAGAAGTCCGTCTGTCCGTGAACCAAGAGCGCGTAGCCTACTGGCTGAGCGTTGGTGCACAACCTTCTGAGCGCGTTGCTCAGTTGTTGAAGGATGCATCTAAGGCTGCGGCCTGAGCAATATGAACGCGACGCCAGCGGTTGCTGATGATTTGATCGTTATCGGCAAGATTTATTCTGTTCATGGCGTTCGCGGCGAAGTGAAGGTGTATTCCTTTACTGATCCGACTGAAAACCTGTTGCAGTACAAGACCTGGACGCTCAAGCGCGAAGGTAGTGTGAAACAGGTAGAGCTGGTCAGTGGACGCGGGAGCGACAAGTTCCTGGTCGCAAAGCTCAAGGGTCTTGATGATCGTGAAGAAGCTCGTCTTCTGGCCGGTTATGAGATCTGCGTGCCGCGCAACCTGTTCCCTGAATTGACCGACGGCGAGTACTACTGGTACCAGCTGGAAGGTCTGAAGGTTATTGATCAACTTGGGCAATTGCTCGGGAAAATCGATCATCTTCTGGAAACCGGCGCCAATGATGTAATGGTGGTCAAGCCTTGCGCTGGCAGCCTGGATGATCGCGAACGCCTGTTGCCCTATACCGAGCAATGCGTGTTGGCCGTCGACCTGGCAGCGGGCGAGATGAAGGTGGAATGGGACGCGGACTTCTAACGTGGCTAACCTGCGCGTTGAAGTGATCAGTTTGTTTCCCGAGATGTTTTCCGCCATCAGCGAGTACGGCATCACCAGTCGGGCGGTGAAACAGGGGCTCTTGCAGCTCACCTGTTGGAACCCGCGAGACTACACGACGGATCGACATCACACTGTGGACGATCGCCCATTTGGCGGTGGCCCGGGCATGGTGATGAAGATCAAGCCCCTGGAAGATGCGTTGGTTCAGGCCAAGGCAGCCGCCGGGGAGAAGGCGAAGGTAATTTACCTGTCCCCTCAAGGCCGTCAGCTGAATCAGTCGGCGGTACGCGAGTTGGCGAATCTGGAAGCATTAATCCTGATTGCCGGTCGCTATGAAGGCATTGACGAGCGTTTTATTGATGCTCATGTCGATGAAGAGTGGTCGATTGGGGACTATGTCCTGTCTGGCGGCGAGCTGCCGGCGATGGTCCTGATAGATGCGGTTACACGACTGCTGCCTGGAGCTTTAGGGCATGCGGACTCCGCGGAGGAAGATTCCTTCACGGATGGTTTGCTGGATTGCCCGCACTACACCCGTCCGGAGGTGTATGCGGATCAGCGTGTTCCCGACGTATTGCTAAGTGGCAATCACGCACACATCCGGCGTTGGCGTTTACAGCAGTCCCTCGGGCGGACCTATGAACGACGCGCCGATCTTCTGGAAAGCCGCTCGCTTTCTGGAGAAGAGAAGAAGCTGCTCGAGGAATACATCCTCGGGCGGGACGATAGTTAACAACGTATCGATGGTAGGTCCGACGACTTACCTTAGGAGCACAGCATGACTAACAAAATCATCCTTGCACTCGAAGCAGAGCAGATGACCAAAGAGATCCCTACCTTTGCCCCGGGCGACACCATTGTCGTTCAGGTGAAAGTGAAGGAAGGCGACCGTTCGCGTCTGCAAGCGTTCGAAGGCGTGGTAATTGCCAAGCGTAACCGTGGTGTGAACAGTGCTTTCACTGTTCGTAAAATCTCCAACGGTGTTGGCGTAGAGCGTACTTTCCAGACCTACAGCCCGCAAATCGACAGCATGGCCGTTAAACGTCGCGGTGACGTACGTAAAGCCAAGCTGTACTACCTGCGTGACCTGTCCGGTAAAGCAGCTCGCATCAAGGAAAAACTGGCTTAAGTCCAGCTTCCCGATGCAGAAAAAAGCAGCCTACGGGCTGCTTTTTTGTTGCCTGAAATTTGTCCATTTCCCCGGTATCTATTCATGACTCCCCGCCTCGAAGAAATTCAGCGTCGCACTGACCTTAAAGCCGTTTTCCGCTTTTGTGGCGAGGGAGCTTGCTCCCGTTGGGCTGCGCAGCGGCCCTGAAACCGGCAATAGAAGTCTCTCTGTTGGACCTCAATGGTCAATCAGGGCCGCTTCGCGCCCCAGCGGGAGCAAGCTCCCTTGCCACAGATTATTTGCCCGCTTTCATTGATGTGTAGCGGCCCGTGCTGCGATAGGATCTACCCGACATCGCCATTTTCCCTGCTTGAGCCCTCATGCCCGCCATCGACCACCCGCAGATAGATCGCTTCCTCGACGCCCTCTGGCTGGAAAAAGGCCTGTCGGACAACACCCGCCAGGCTTACCGCAGCGACCTCGCGTTGTTCAATGGCTGGCTGCAGGAGAAAAACCTCGAGCTGCTCGACGCCGGTCGCGAGCTGATTCTCGACCACCTGGCCTGGCGCCTGGAGCAAAACTACAAGCCTCGCTCTACTGCGCGTTTTCTCTCAGGCGTGCGTGGCTTCTATCGCTACCTGCTGCGGGAAAAGCTGATCGCTGTCGACCCAACCCTGCAAATCGACATGCCACAGTTGGGCCGGCCACTGCCCAAATCCCTGTCGGAAGCCGACGTCGAAGCCCTGCTCGCAGCCCCCGACCTGAGCGAAGCCATCGGCCAGCGCGACCGTGCCATGCTGGAAGTGCTGTATGCCTGCGGCCTGCGCGTCACCGAGCTGATCAGCCTGACCCTGGAACAGGTCAACCTGCGCCAGGGCGTATTGCGCGTAATGGGCAAGGGCAGCAAGGAGCGCCTGGTGCCCATGGGCGAAGAGGCGATCGTGTGGATCGAACGCTACATGCGCGACGCCCGAGCCGAGTTGCTCAACGGTCGGCCCAGCGATGTACTGTTTCCCAGCCAGCGCGGCGAACAGATGACCCGCCAGACCTTCTGGCATCGCATCAAGCACCAGGCCAAGGTTGCCGGCATCGGCAAGTCGCTGTCGCCCCACACCCTGCGCCACGCGTTCGCCACGCATTTGCTCAACCACGGCGCGGATTTGCGCGTGGTTCAAATGCTCCTGGGCCACAGCGACTTATCCACCACCCAGATCTACACCCACGTGGCGCGGGCACGTTTGCAGGAGATGCACGCCAAGCACCATCCCCGTGGATGAAAAACACTTCGGAAAAAGCCCAATTTCCCCGCGACTGGCTGCCCTGCGGCCCAACTGTGGTAGGCTTTGCCGGTTCGCAAAGGGGACGGCCCAAACCCGTGTTTGAAGATCGGTGTTCCTGCTCCCGTCCCTGCATCTGCCTTCAGGAGTTCCCATGCGCTTGACCCAGATTTTTGCCATCGTAGCCATTGCGTTGGTCTCAACCTTTGCCGTCGCCGACGACGCCGCAGAGAAGACAATCCGCAAGAGCCTGGAAGCCCTCCAGCTCGACACCCCGATTGAAAGCATCAACGCCAGCCCGATGGCCGGCCTGTACGAAGTCAAGCTCAAGGGCAGTCGCGTGCTGTACGCCAGTGCCGATGGCCAGTACATCGTCCAGGGCTACCTGTTCCAGCTCAAAGACGGCAAGCCGGTGAACCTCACCGAGAAAGCCGAGCGCCTGGGCGTGTCCAAGCTGATCAACGGTATTCCGGTGGCTGAAACCGTGGTTTACCCGGCCATCGGCGAAACCAAGACCCACATCACCGTGTTCACCGACACCACCTGCCCGTACTGCCACAAGCTGCATGCCGAAGTGCCTGAGCTGAACAAGCTCGGCGTTGAAGTGCGCTACGTGGCGTTCCCGCGCCAGGGCCTGGGTTCGCCGGGTGACGAGCAGTTGCAAGCCGTCTGGTGTTCGGCCGACAAGAAAGCGGCCATGGACAAGATGGTCGATGGCAAGGAAATCAAGGCCGCCAAGTGCGCCAACCCGGTTTCCAAGCAGTTCGCCCTCGGCCAGTCGATTGGTGTGAACGGTACGCCGGCCATCGTTTTGGCTGACGGCCAGGTGATTCCGGGCTACCAGCCTGCGCCGCAAGTTGCCAAACTGGCACTGAACGCAAAGTAAGCATTATCGTCGAGCCTTGACGATCATGATCCGCCGACAGTTCGGCGGGTCATTAATAGAGAGCCGCAGTTGTGCGGCTGTTTTCACGGCCGACCTTGAGTCGGCCGTTTCATGGGGAGTTCTTCAGTGAAACCGGTCAAAGTAGGCATCTGTGGGTTAGGGACCGTCGGTGGCGGCACCTTCAACGTACTTCAGCGTAACGCTGAAGAAATTTCCCGCCGTGCAGGGCGTGGGATTGAAGTGGCACAAATTGCCACGCGTACGCCAAAGCCTCAGTTCCAAACGACCGGTATTGCGATTACCAACGATGTCTTCGAAGTCGCCACCAACCCTGAAATCGATATCGTCATCGAGCTGGTAGGCGGCTACACCGTGGCCCGCGAGCTGGTGCTCAAGGCCATCGAAAACGGCAAGCATGTGGTCACTGCCAACAAGGCGCTGATTGCCGTGCACGGTAACGAAATCTTCGCCAAGGCCCGCGAGAAGGGCGTGATCGTGGCGTTCGAAGCCGCCGTGGCCGGTGGCATCCCGGTGATCAAGGCGATCCGTGAAGGCCTGTCCGCCAACCGTATCAACTGGGTGGCCGGCATCATCAACGGCACCGGTAACTTCATCCTCACCGAAATGCGTGAGAAGGGCCGTACCTTCGAAGACGTGCTGGCCGAAGCCCAGGCCCTGGGTTACGCCGAAGCCGATCCGACCTTCGACGTGGAAGGCATCGACGCTGCCCACAAGCTGACCATCCTGGCGTCCATCGCCTTTGGTATCCCGCTGCAGTTCGACAAGGCCTACACCGAAGGCATCACCAAGCTGACCACCGCCGACGTGAACTACGCCGAAGCCCTGGGCTACCGCATCAAGCACCTCGGTGTGGCGCGCAGCACCCCGGCCGGTATCGAGCTGCGTGTGCACCCGACACTGATCCCGGCCGACCGCCTGATCGCCAACGTCAATGGCGTGATGAACGCCGTGATGGTCAACGGTGACGCTGCCGGTTCCACCCTGTTCTACGGCGCCGGCGCCGGCATGGAGCCGACCGCTTCCTCGGTGATCGCCGACCTGGTGGACGTGGTGCGTGCCATGACCAGCGACCCGGAAAACCGCGTGCCGCACCTGGCCTTCCAGCCGGACTCGCTGTCGGCCCACCCGATCCTGCCGATCGAAGCCTGCGAAAGTGCCTACTACCTGCGCATCCAGGCCAAGGATCATCCGGGCGTGCTCGCCCAGGTGGCCAGCATCCTGTCGGAGCGCGGCATCAACATTGAATCGATCATGCAGAAGGAAGTCGAAGAACAGGACGGCCTGGTGCCCATGATCCTGCTGACCCACCGTGTGCTGGAGCAGCACATCAACGACGCCATTGCCGCGCTTGAAGCGTTGCAGGGCGTGGTTGGGCCGGTGGTGCGGATTCGCGTCGAACACCTGAACTAATCGTTTTGCGGCAAGGGCCCCACGCGTTCGGCGGCCCTTGTTCAAGCATGCTCTAGAGGAGCCAGTCATGCGTTATATCAGCACCCGCGGCCAGGCACCGGCCCTGAATTTCGAAGACGTTCTGCTGGCCGGTCTGGCCACTGACGGCGGCCTGTACGTGCCGGAAAACCTGCCACGCTTTACCCAGGAAGAAATCGCTTCGTGGGCCGGCCTGCCGTACCACGAGCTGGCGTTCCGGGTCATGCGCCCGTTCGTCACCGGCAGCATCCCGGATGCGGATTTCAAGAAGATCCTGGAAGAAACCTACGGCGTGTTTTCCCACAGCGCCATTGCCCCGTTGCGCCAACTGAACGGCAACGAATGGGTCCTGGAGCTGTTCCACGGCCCGACCCTGGCGTTCAAGGATTTCGCCCTGCAACTGCTGGGTCGCCTGCTGGACTATGTGTTGGAAAAACGCGGTGAGCGCGTGGTGATCATCGGCGCTACTTCCGGTGATACCGGCTCGGCGGCGATCGAAGGCTGCAAGCACTGCGAAAACGTCGACATCTTCATCCTGCACCCGCACAACCGCGTGTCGGAAGTGCAGCGTCGGCAGATGACCACGATCTTCGGCGAGAACATCCACAACATCGCCATCGAAGGCAACTTCGATGACTGCCAGGAAATGGTCAAGGCCAGCTTCGCCGACCAGAGCTTCCTCAAGGGCACCCGCCTGGTAGCGGTGAACTCGATCAACTGGGCGCGGATCATGGCCCAGATCGTCTACTACTTCCATGCTTCCCTGCAGTTGGGCGGCCCGGCGCGTTCGGTGTCGTTCTCGGTGCCAACCGGCAACTTCGGCGACATCTTCGCCGGTTACCTGGCACGCAACATGGGCCTGCCGATCAACCAGTTGATCGTCGCCACCAACCGCAACGACATCCTGCACCGCTTCATGAGCGGCAACCAGTACGTCAAGGAAACCCTGCACGCCACACTGTCGCCGTCGATGGACATCATGGTCTCGTCGAACTTCGAACGCCTGCTGTTCGACATGCACGGTCGCAACGGTGCTGCCCTGGCCGGCCTGATGGACAGCTTCAAGCAAGGTGGCGGTTTCAGCGTCGAGCAGGAGCGCTGGACCGAAACCCGCAAGCTGTTCGACTCCCTGGCGGTGGACGACGCAGAAACCTGCGAGACCATCGCCGAAGTCTACGCCCAGACCGGCGAGCTGCTGGACCCGCACACCGCCATTGGCGTCAAGGCCGCGCGCGAATGCCGCCGCAGCCTGGACATCCCGATGGTGATTCTCGGCACCGCGCACCCGGTCAAATTCCCGGAAGCGGTAGAGAAGGCCGGGGTTGGCAAGGCGCTGGAATTGCCGGCGCACCTCACCGACCTGTTCGAGCGTGAAGAGCGTTGCACGGTATTGGCCAATGACCTGAAAGCGGTACAGGCGTTTGTCAGCCAGCATGGCAATCGCGGCAAGCCACTCTGAGCCAACGGCTTTGCGTGGTGGATCAAGCCCGTCTTCGTGACGGGCTTTTTCATTCTGGCGAGCCATACTTGTGCGGCGACCAACAAGAATAATCAAGGAAACCCAACCGGTGTATTTATCGACCCGAGCACACGCGTGGCTGGCATGTGTGCTGCTGCTTGGCCATGGTTCGGCAAGCCTCGCGGCTGTCAGCCTGCCGTTCAAGCTGGTGCCGGCGTTCATTGCCCTGGAGCCCATGCCCCTGACGGCCAGCGAGCAGCAATGGCTGGCGGCCCATCGGCCACTGAGAGTGGGCATTTCGATTGATGACTATCAGCCGATCGATATCACCCGCGACCGCAATCGCTACCAGGGCATCAGCGCCGATTACCTGAGCCTGATCGGCGCGCGTCTGCATGCACCGATGCAAGTCCTGGGTTTTGCCGAGCGGGCGCAGGCGGTGGAGGCCCTGCGGAGCGGCGCCATCGATATTCTCACCAGTGCCAACGGTTACGAGCGTGATGTGTCGGGGTTGCGCTTTACCGAAGACTACATGCCGGACCGCTCGGTGGTGGTCGTGCGCCGGGATGACAGCACCCAGAACGAGGACCTCAAGGACAAGAAGCTGGTGTTGCTGGACGGTTACGCCAACGTCAAGAACGTCCATCAGGCGTATCCCGGCAGCCACATCATGCTGGCACCGAATCTCTACAGTGGCCTCGAAGCGCTGAAGCAAGGTGATGCCGATGCGTTTATCGGCAACGAAGTGATCGTGCGCGCCTATAAATCGCTACGGCCCTACCTGGGCTTGCAGATCAAGGTGGAAAGCCGGCTGGCGCCCATCGGCTTTGCCTTTGCCACGCGGGAGGCCGACCCTCTGTTGGGGACGCTGATGGACCGGGCGCTGGCGAGTATTGATGAGTCTGTGCGGCGGGAGATCCTTGCGCGCTGGACCACCGGACTGGGGGTGGGCATTGCCGCCGAGCGCATCGCCTTGTCGGCCCCGGAGCGGGCCTGGGTACTTCAGCATCCGCATGTGGTGGTGGCGTCCCAGCAACTGTCTCCCTATGTATTCAAGGACAAGGACGGCCAGTGGGTGGGGCTGAATGTGGACTTGCTCAACCGCATTTCACGCATGACCGGCCTGCAGTTCGTGATGGAGGAAGTGTCCTCCACGGCACAGACCCTGGGGTTGCTGGAAACGGGCAGGGCGGACATGAACACCACCCTGGCCGAGAATCAGGAGCGCAAGGCCTTTCTCGATTTCAGCCATGGGTTCGGGGGCTCAGGCTGGGTGTTTATCCAGCGCGCTGACGCACCGCCAGTGGCCAGTTTGAGCGAGCTTTCAGGCAAGGTGCTGGCGCTGCCGGCACGCCATGTCCTGGAGGGATATATTCGTCGCGAGCACCCCGGGATCAAGCTGCAATCGGTGGATAACTACGTCCAGGCCCGTGAGCTGGTAACGCAGGGTCGCGCGGCGGCGACTATCCAGAGTGAAGTGGAAGTGCAGAGTTACCCGGCCGATGAGTTGCGCATCGGCCGCAGTGTCGAGGGCAAGTGGTCGGCCAACAGCCTGTCGGTGCGCAAGGATCAACCGGAACTGCTGAGCATTTTGAACAAGGCGCTGGAAGCGCTGCCGGTCGCGGAGCTGAGCGCCCTGCGTTTGCGTTGGCTGGGGACCGTAC
>NZ_JACARK010000837.1:0-5507 GCF_013386655.1 Pseudomonas sp. K5002
GGATGCTGCCGCCCTGGGGCGCTTGCAAACCGGCGAGCACCCGCAGCAGGCTGGACTTGCCAACGCCGCTGGGGCCGAGGATCGACACCACTTCGCCGGGCTGCAATTGCAGGTCGAAACCTTCCAGCACCGAATTGCCCGCATAGCCCAGGCAAATTCCCTGGGCGTGCAATACCGCCTGGCTCATAGATTGGCCTGACGGTTCAACTCGGTGCGCAACTGCACCAGGCTCGGGGTCACGATCGGCACAAATGCCGACTCGCGCCAGCGCCGGGCAAAACCGCTGCCGTGGGCCGTCAGGTAGGCCTTGCCGCCGCTGGCTTGCAGCTCCAGTTGCACAGCGCTGGCAGCGATTTCCGCGAGGGCGATGCGCAGGCGGAACAACGGTACCGGCTCAGTGCCGAAGCGGCCGGCCAGCAGGCCTTTCTTCAGGTCGTTGACCGCCTGTTCCAAGGAGGTACGCAACACTTCCAGCTCTTCACGCAATACGGTGCGGCTGGAGCCCAGGTGATTGGCCACCTCCGCCAGCGAGCGCCGCGCCAGGCCGATGGACATGCCGCATTGCAAGCCCAGAAATGCCGGGCGCACGGCCGGCAGGAACTTGCGTGCATCCTCATGCAACAACCAGTCGCGGCTCAGCTCCACGGTTTCAAAGCCGAGGGCCGCGGTATTGCTCGATTGCAGGCCCAGCAGTTCCAGGTCGCGGGAACGTTGCAGGCCGGACACCGAGTCCGGGATCGCCAGGATAAACGGCGCGCCGCCCTGGGCATGCTCGATGGCGGCAGCCACCACAAACCCGTTCTTGCGCAGGTTGGTCACCCAGTGCAGGCGGCCATTGAGATTCCAGCCGTCGTCGGTCGGCTCGGCGCTGATTTGCAGCGACTCGATGCCAGACAAAAACTTCATCGCGTTGGACAGCCCGGTCGCCCCGGCCAGCTTGCCGCTCAGCAGGTCCGGCAGCAGTTGCTCGCGCAGGCGCTGGTTCGGGCTTTGCAGCAGGTATTCGATAAACGAGCGTTGGCCCCAGCACACAAACGCCGACGCCAGGGAATGGCTAGCTACGTCGGCGATAGCTTCCACCGCGCCGGTGACATCGCCGCCCAGGCCACCGAGGTCCTTGGGCACACCGATACGTAATACATTGGCCTCTGCCAGCCGTGGCAGCACTTCCTGCGGATCGCAACTGCCCACATCCAGGGCCTGCGCTTGAACATCGAGCCAGCGGCTCAAGATTGGGTCAAGCATTCATGTTTCTCCTTGTTGCAGCATGTTTACCATCGCGAACGCTTGCGCGCCTTCAGCTAGCCGGTTTTTTCCCAACGGTATTGCGCCAGTTCCGGATTCAACGGGGTACGGGCAAACACGTTGGCGAAGTTGCACAGGGTGGCCAGGCTCACACCCAGAATAACCTCAAGGGCATGACCGTCGGTGTAGCCTGCCTCACGGAACGCGGTGTAGCCGGCGTCGCTGACATCACCGCGGGTGGCGATCACTTCACGGGTGAACGCTGCCAGTGTCTCATAACGCTCGTTGGGCAGTTCACCGCGCTGGCGCAGGGCGTCGATCACGTCTTCCGGCAGCTTGGCCTTGTTGCGCGCTACGGCAGTGTGCCCGGCGACGCAGAAATCGCAACCGTGATTGGTGGCGGCAATCAGTTGCACCACTTCGCGGTCGGCCAGGCTCAGGTCAGACTTGGCGTTCAGGCCCGACACGGTGATGTAGGTTTCCAGGGCTGCCGGGGCGTTGGCCAGCACCGCCAACAGATTGGGGATGAACCCGGAACCCTTCAGGGCATTTTCCAGAAAGGGCTTGGCCGCCTCAGGAGCGGTTTCCAGGGTTAGCATCGGTACGCGGGACATGGAGTGGTCTCCTCATGGATTCGTGTACCAAGTCTGTTGGTTATAAAAAATCCGCTCAATAGTCTAAAGTAGCGATTACTTGCTCTAGAGTCTTTCCGTTAGATGAATTCGTCCAGTTCACTCGTCGATTGGTTATTAGATAGCCTTGAACTCAACACCAGCCTGTTTCACGTCGGGCGTTACTGCGGCGACTGGCACGCCAGCACCCATGGCCTGGCAAGCGCGAGTTTTCATCTGGTGGTGCAAGGGCAGTGCTGGATGCACATCGACGGCGACTCGACCCCTTACCCATTGAACAACGGCGATGCAGTCTTCCTGCTGCGGGACCTGGCGTACCGCTTGTCCAGCGATGGCACCGCCACCGGCGCCCAGGAATGCCCGCGCAAGCCAATGGTGCCGCTGGACAGCCAGGCCAGTGACGGCGTGGGACTGGTATGCGGGTTCTTTCACTTCCAGTCCGGGCTGTCGGCGATGATTGTCGACACCCTGCCCGCCTGGATCATCCTGCGGGCCGGTGATCCATCGCTGACCGCCGCGCGCAACCTGTTCGAATTGATCCTGCAGGAATGCGAGCGCACGCCGGCGCCCTCGCCCGCCCTGCTGGAGCGCCTGTGCCACCTGCTGTTCCTGTATGTGCTGCGCCAGCAAGTGCTGGACAACACCGACCTCGGCGGCCTGGCGGCGCTGGCTCGGCAACCGGCATTTGCCAACCTGCTGGAGCAGTTGATCGCACGCCCGGCCGAGCCCTGGACCCTGGAAAGCATGGCGGCCTGCACCGGCCTGTCGCGCTCGGCGTTCTTCAAGCGCTTCAATGAACTGTGCGGGCAGTCGCCGGGGCAAGTGCTGCTGATGATGCGTGTGCGCCACGCCTGCCAGCTGTTCAAGCAGGACCAGACCGTAGCGGACGTGTCCCTCGCCGTGGGTTATCAATCGGTGGCAGCATTTACCCGGGCCTTCCATAAGGTCACCGGCTTCCAGCCCGGCGCCTACCGCAAGGCTCAAGGTTGACGCTGCAACCCATTGCCCGGCCGGGCGCAAAGCTCCACCAGCCAATCGACAAACACCCGCACCCGTTGCGACAGCTGGCGATGCGGCGGGTACAGCGCCGTCAGCGGTAACCTGGGCGGCGGCTGATACGCCAGCACCTCCACCAGCGTGCCCGCTTCCAACTGGCGAACGGCGTGGTAGTACGGCGTTTGTACCAGGCCGTAACCCGCCTCACAGGCCGCCAGGTAACCATCGGCACTGTTGACCGCCACTTGCTTGGGCAGGTCGACCAAGCGGATGTCGCTGCCGATCTGAAACTCCAGGCCATAGCGTTTGCCGCTGGTGCTGGAGAAATACTCCACCACTTGATGGCCGGCCAACTCATCCAGCGTCGATGGCACGCCGAACCGCTGCAAGTAGCCGGGGCTGGCGCAGGTCACCTGATCCATCATCGCCAGCGGCCGGGCCACCAGCGACTCGTCCAGCGCCAGGCCGCCGCGCAACACGCAATCCACGCCTTCGCGGATCAGGTCCACCGGGCGGTCATTGAGGCCGATTTCCAGATCGATCTGCGGGTAACGCGTGGTGAACTCGGGCATTGCCGGAATTACCAGGAAGCGCCCGATCCCCGACGGCATATCAATGCGCAACGTGCCGCGCGGGTTGCGCCGGCTGGTGGAGAACACCGCCTCGGTTTCCTCAAGGTCCGCCAACAGGCTCACGCAACGCTGGTAGTAAGCGGCGCCGTCCAGGGTCGGGCTGACCTAACGCGTGGTGCGCTGCAACAGTTGCACCCCAAGGTGCGCCTCCAGTTGCTTGATCAGGATGGTCACCGAGGCACGCGGCAGTTGCAGGCTGTCGGCCGCCCTGGCAAAGCCGCCCAACTCGACAATCCGCACAAACACGCGCATGGCGTTAAAACGGTCCACTGGCTGGTTTCCTTCAGGGATTATTTAGAATTTCATAATAGTGATAGTGGTTTTAGCCGGTTTATCCCGCTTTTGTCGAGGGCAACAATGGAGCCCTTCCCACACAGGAGCTGGACCCATGCACACACGTCAACTCGGCAAAAACGGCCCTCAGGTTTCCGCCATCGGCCTCGGCTGCATGGGCATGACCGATTTCTACACCACCGGCACCGACACCACTGAAGCCATATACACCCTGCACCGCGCCCTGGAACTGGGGATCAACCTGCTCGACACCGCCGACATGTATGGCCCCCACACCAACGAAGCGCTGATCGGCAAGGCCATCGCCGGCAAGCGCGACCAGGTGTTCCTCGCCAGCAAGTTCGGCATCGTGCGCGACCCGGCGAACCCGGCACTGCGTGGCGTCAACGGCCGCCCGGAATACATTCGCGAGGCCATCGACGGCACCTTGAAGCGCCTGGGCGTGGAAACCCTGGACCTGTATTACCAGCACCGCATCGACCCCGAAGTGGCGATTGAAGAAACCGTTGGCGCCATGGCCGAACTGGTCAAGCAAGGCAAGGTGCGTTATCTGGGCTTGAGTGAAGCGTCGGCGGCTACCCTGGAGCGCGCTCACAAGGTGCATCCCATCAGCGCCCTGCAAAGCGAATATTCGTTATGGAGCCGCGACCAGGAAGACAACGGTTGCCTCGCGGCCTGCCAACGCCTGGGAATCGCATTTGTGCCCTACAGCCCACTGGGCCGCGGCTTCCTGACCGGCGCGCTGAAAAGCCCGGATGACTTTGCGGCGGATGACTATCGCCGGTTCAGCCCGCGTTTCCAGGGTGAAAACTTTGCGAAGAACCTGCTGCTGGTGAAACAGGTACAAGCCCTGGCTGCCGACAAGGGCGTGACCGCCGGGCAACTGGCGTTGGCCTGGGTGCTGGCGCAAGGGGATTACCTGATCCCGATCCCGGGGACCAAGCAACGCAAATACCTGGAAGAGAACGTCGCGGCACTGGAGGTCAAGCTGAGCCCGACCGAGTTGGCGGAGCTGGAGGCCATCTTCCCGGCCAACGCCACAGCCGGGCTGCGCTACCCGGAAGCGGTCATGCAGATGCTGGACAAATAATCCTGCCACGCCGGATCGGGGCTGGCTCGCCAGCTCCGCTCCTTGAATCCCTGCCCTGGTTTTTCTTGCACGATAGTGCCTCAAGCTCGCCCGTCCCAAGCCGATAGCCCTTCGAAGCTCTAACAAAGCCGCGTCGCACAATAAACGCTTCGTAAGGACGACCCCATGCCCTCATTGCGCTCTATCCAAGCCCGCTACACCCTGTTCCTGGTGCTGTTCGTCCTGTTGTTATTCGTCTTGACGGTGGTGGGCATCGGACAGTTGGTGGCCCCCAAGCTGCGCCACACCGAAGAACAGGTGGCCCTCAATCGCATTGCCGAAGTGGCCGAGCAGATCCAGGGCGAACTGAACAAGGTTCAGGCCCAGCAACGCAGCATCACCCAAACCATCCCGCTGCTGGACAGCGACGCCATCGACAAGGTGCTGCCAGGCCTGGTGGACCAGTACGGCGAATTGAAAGTGTTTGGCGGCGGCATCTGGCCCCTGCCCAACCAGCGCACGCCGGGGCGCAACAAGCACAGCACCTTCTGGCACCGCGATGCCTCGGGCAAGCTGGCGGTGAACACCTTCTGGAACAGCGACGCGGCCCCCAACTACTACGACCAGAGCTGGTACAAG
>NZ_JACARK010000838.1:0-284 GCF_013386655.1 Pseudomonas sp. K5002
CCCCAGTTCATCCTGGCGCGAGGCCTGGATGTCGTGGCTCAGGTCACCTTCGGCAATCCGGTTGGCCACGGACAGGGCCTGGCGCAGTGGTGCGACGATCTGGACGGCGATCAACCAGGCGGCCACGACACCGAGCAACAGCGCCGCTGCAGTAACGTTGAGCAGCAGGGTGCGGGCGAGGCTGGCTTCGTTGTCACGCTTGGCGGTCTGGTCCTGGCTCAGCAGGTCGCTTTCCGTGAGCAATTGATCCAGCCACTGTTCAAGCTGGTTCTGGGTGGTTTCGG
>NZ_JACARK010000838.1:347-3846 GCF_013386655.1 Pseudomonas sp. K5002
GCTGAGTTGGGCGTCCTTGAGGCGTGTCAGGTGAGTCCGAAAATCGAGCAGGACTTTTTTCAGGGCGCTGGCGTCAACCGGCAGCGCGCCTACCGCCGCCTGGGCGCCATCCAGGGCCAGTAGCGCATCACCCACGCCCTTGGCGTAGGCGTCCAATGACGCAGCGGCCCAGGCGGGGCTCTGGGCGCGGTCTTCGGCTTGTTCCAGGGCCTGGCGCAATTGTTCCACGGCATCGAGAGCCTTTTCATCGTCTTGATTGGGCAGGTTGCTCGACAGTTCAGAGAGGCTGTCACTGCTCTGGACTGAGCTGCGCTTGAGCTGTTCACGGGCGTTTTCACGTTGCTTGATCAGCCCCTCCAAGCCGCTTAAGGCGGTCTTGAAACTGGTGACGAAGCGTCGGCTTTCCTGCAGTTGTTGTTGGTTGACCGGGTCGGTAAATCGTGGGGAAAGATCCACCAGAAACTGGTCGATCTTGTCCATGTGCAGCTCTATTTTGGACAGGCTGGCCGGGTCGTTCAGGGTGCGATAGACGATGCGATCAGCGCGCAACTCTTCGCCGACGACTGCCAATTGCGAGAGCAGCGTGAGTTTTTGGGAGCGCTCGAGGGATGCGCTCAAGGCTTGCCAGCCGGTAGAGGCGATGATCAGGCTGAGGCTGAGCACCAGGCCAAAGCCCAGGGCAAGTTTGAGGCTGATGCTGATGTTTCCGAGCAGGCGGGTCAGTGGACGAAACATGGTGAACCTCCAACGAATCAAAAGGAGCGTCTCAAGCGTCCGGCCAACAATGGTCAGGGGAGTTGAAACGCTACTTTTATTCGGCGCCAGGTGTGTGATCCACGACCTGAAAAACGCGTAGGAAATTTCACATATTGTCGGAGCGGCGGCCCTGATGGCCGCCGCAAGCGGGTCAGACCTTGAAGCGACCTACCAGGCTTTGCAGGTAAACCCCCAGGCGCGCCAGCTCGGCACTGGAAGCCGCGGTTTCTTCGCTGGCCGCCGAGGTTTGTTCGGAAACATCCCGCACGTTGAGCACGCTGCGGTTGATCTCTTCGGCCACGGCGCTTTGCTGCTCGGCGGCGGTGGCGATCTGCTGGTTCATCGCCTGGATCGCCGAGACGGTACGGGTGATGTTCTCCAGGGCATTGCCGGCCCGACGGGTCAGCTCGACGCTGCTGTCGGTCAGGCCGCGACTGTTGTCCATGATGGTTGCCACCTGCTGGGTGCCGCTTTGCAGGCCGACGATCAACTCTTCGATCTCCTCGGTGGACTTCTGCGTCCGCTGGGCCAGGCTGCGCACTTCATCGGCAACCACCGCAAAACCGCGTCCGGCTTCACCGGCGCGCGCCGCTTCAATCGCTGCGTTAAGGGCCAGCAGGTTGGTTTGCTGGGCCACTGACTTGATGACGTCCAGCACACTGCCGATCTTGTCGCTCTCACGCTTGAGATGGCCCATGGCTTCGGTGGAGTTGCCCACCTCGCTGGCCAGGCGCTCGATCTGGGCGATGGCCTCACCGACCACCTTGTCGCCTTCACGGGCCTGTTGGTCGGCGGCTACGGCGGCTTCCGAGGCTTCTTCAGCGTTACGGGCGACTTCCTGCACGGTGGCGGCCATTTCGTTCATGGCGGTGGCCACCTGGTCGGTCTCGACCTTCTGGCTGTTGACCCCGGCGCTGGTCTGCTCGGTAACGGCCGATAGCTGCTCGGCGGCACTGGCGATCTGGGTGACGCCGTCGCTGATACCGCCAATCAGCTCCCGCAGGCCCACGGTCATGCTTTGCATCGACCGTTGCAGTTGCCCCAGTTCATCCTGGCGCTGGGAGATCAGGTTGTGGCTCAGGTCGCCGGACGCCACGCGTTCGGCGACTTTGAGGGTCTGGTTCAATGGAATCACGATCTGCCGGGTAATGGCCCAGGCGGCGAGTACACCAAACGCCAGCGCGAGGGCGGTGGCCAGTAACAGCAGGTTCTTGGCGTGGGCGGCATCGGTATCACGCACCACGGTTTGCGAAGTGGTGAGTTTGTTACTGCGGTCGAGCAGGATATCGCCCTGCTCGCCCATGATTTTCATCGCGGCGGCACTGGCCACCTGGGAGTCGCGGTACTGGCTCACGGCGGCGCGGTAGGCCTGCAGCGAGACGCTGGCTTCTTGCAGGTTGGCCCGATATTGCTCGGGCAACTGGTCGTTGAGGTCGGTGATTTTCTTCAGGGCGTTGTCGATGGCATCCAGGGCCGGTTGTTCGGCCTCGACCTTGCCGCTGTAGGTGTAGCCGCGCACCTGGAAGCGCGCTTGCTGGATCAGTTTGCTCAGGTCGACCACGCTGTTGAACAGGGTGACGCTGTCGCCTTGCAGCAGGGATTTTTCCACTTCGTTGATTTTCGCGACGGCGTTGTCGGCGGTATCGCCCAGTTTGCTGCGGGCGCCTTCACGCTTGAGGCCGGCCTGCACCATGGCGCCGAAGGCTTTTTTGTATTGGCCCAAGGCATCCTGTTGCTGCTCTACCACGAGCTTGTCGTCGGGTTGCTCGATCAGGTCTGCGGCGGTTTTCAGGCCACTGTCCAGCTGGGTGATCAGGTCGTTGACCGCGCTGGTGCCTTGTTCGCCACGGCGCATTTCGAAGTCCAGTCGCGCCAGGCGCAGGTCCTTGGTCAGCCCGTTGAGGCTGGAGATGTAGCCCAGCTTGTCGCCACGGCTGATCACGCCGCTGAGGCCGGTCCAGCCGGTGAAGGTGATCAATAGGGTCAAGACCAATACCAGGCCGAAGCCTATGCTCAGCTTGCGGTTGACGCTGACATTCCCCAGTTTCTCGGCTAACCAACGATACATGCTGCGAACTCCCCTGGAACAAGGCTTGGACTTATTCAGAGCGTATCGGCAGATTCGGATGTTTCTGTAGGAGCGAGCTTGCTCGCGAAGGTCGTCAACGATAACGCGGGCATTCTGAGTGAGCGCGGTGTCCTTGAGTTTTTCGCGAGCAAGCTCGCTCCTACAGGAGAGGGCGGTGTTAGAAAAGGCGGGCGAGCAGCGCGGTGACGGCGGTTTCGACTCTCAGGATGCGCGCGCCGAGTTGCACCGGCTGCAACCCGGCCTTGGCCAGCAGGTCCACCTCGTAGGGAATCCAGCCGCCTTCCGGCCCGATGGCCAGGGTGACCGGCTCATCCAGCCCGCGAGGGCAGGGCGGATAGTCGCCAGGGTGACCAATCAGGCCGAGGGTGCCTTGCGCCATGGCGGGCAGGCGGTCTTCGACGAATGGCTTGAAGCGCTTTTCGATCACGATCTCGGGCAGCACCGTGTCCCGGGCCTGTTCCAGGCCGAGGATCAATTGCTCGCGAATCGCTTCCGGCTCCAGGAACGGCGTCTGCCAGAAGCTTTTTTCCACGCGATAGCTGTTCACCAGCACCACTCGCGGCACGCCCATGGACGCCACGGTTTGCAGCACCCGGCGGAGCATTTTCGGACGGGGCAGGGCCAGCAGCAGGGTCAGGGGCAGTTTGGCCGGCG
>NZ_JACARK010000839.1:0-1184 GCF_013386655.1 Pseudomonas sp. K5002
GCTGTAAGAGCGGAACCAATGGCGGCCATCACCCAAATAACGGATATACACCCACAACCAAGCGTAAATACCAACCCCACAACGTCAAAGTTTGTAATCAGTATCCGTACGCTCCAATTGCCGAATCAACGCATTCCAGTGCCGCGCCACCCCCGGCCCATCCCCGCTCTTGAACACTTCTGCCTGCTTCTCCACCTTGGCCACCACCTCCGCCGGCGGAAAGATCAACTCGGCATTTCCCCCCGCCTGCGCCGCAATCTGGATATTGCACGCCCGCTCCAGCCCCTGCAGCTGCTGGAACGCATGCTCCACACTCACCCCCGCCGTCAGCAATCCATGGTTGCGCAGGATCATCACACTCTTGTCCCCCAGGTCCGCCACCAACCGCTCACGCTCATCCAGGTCAAGGGCCACACCTTCATACCCGTGGTACGCAACGCGCCCGGAAAACCCGATGGAATGCTGGGAGATCGGCAACAACCCGTCCTTCTGCGCCGACACCGCAATACCGTCCCGCGTATGCGTATGCAGCACGGCCTGCAAATCGTGGCGAGCCGCATGGATCGCGCTGTGGATCACATAGCCCGCATAGTTGATCCCCAGGCCCGTAGGGTCATCGACAATCGTGCCGTCGATATCCACCTTGACCAGATTCGAAGCGCTGATCTCATCGAACAACAGCCCGTAGGCATTGATCAGGAAATGCTCCTCAGGCCCCGGCACCCGGGCGGAGAAGTGCGTGTAGATGTGGTCGGTCCACTTGTACAAGGCCGCCAGCCGATAGGCCGCCGCAAGTTTAACGCGCACCTCCCACTCTTCCGGGGTAACCCGCTGGCGGACGTTGTTCGAGACACTGGAGATCGAGGTGACGCTGCTCATGGCAAAACTTCCTGGATGGCCTTAAGGACTTCCAGGCAAGCCTAGGGGATGACCAAAAATAATAAAAAGCACATTTTAATCTAAGCTAATTATTATTTTTTTTCATATCACGCCGCATTGCGCACCTTGTGCAACGACGCCGCCACCAGCTTGCCAAACGCGTCCACCGGCCCTTGCAGGTTGCCCAGGAAATGCGGGTAGATCAGCCACAGGTCCATCACCGGCTTGAAGTCCTTCAGTGGCATGGCCGCCAGTTGATCGCGATGGGCACTGCGCTCCAGCAGCGGGCGTGGCACCAGGCCGAG
>NZ_JACARK010000840.1:0-3287 GCF_013386655.1 Pseudomonas sp. K5002
CGCACCCCAGGCCTTGCCAATCGCGATCTGCGGGCGCAGCAGGCTCGCGCCATCCTCGCGCTGCAACGTTATCAAATGCCCGCCGCTGTCGAGTACCGCAACGGTCAGCGGTGCCGCCGAAATGGTGCGGCCTGCCGCGATGGCGTGGCTGGCCAGGTTGACTGCGACTTTCAAGGTTAAAGCGCTCATGGGTGCCGTCCTTATCTTGTTATGGGAAAGCCGTGGGGCTCTGTCTGATCAGAAGCTCGATCAAACAAATAGAACACAATAGATTTATTTTTTGTATACAATAATTCGAAACATACGCACCACACGTCGAAATATTCCCGTCCATAAGCCTTCCGACGAACGTAAAGGCCACCCAAGAAAATGGATTGACCTGCCCCGCTCGCCGTGAATACACTTCGGACCAACACCACTTGTATACAATTACAAAACGCAAGAGGCACCAAAACCATGAGCAAAATGAGAGCAATCGAAGCCGCTGTCCTGGTGATGCGCCGTGAAGGGGTCGACACCGCCTTCGGTATCCCGGGCGCCGCGATCAACCCGCTGTATTCGGCCTTGCAGAAGGTCGGTGGCATCGATCACGTCCTTGCTCGCCACGTTGAAGGCGCCTCGCACATGGCCGAGGGCTACACCCGCACCAAGGCCGGCAATATCGGCGTGTGCATCGGCACCTCGGGCCCGGCGGGCACCGACATGGTTACCGGCCTGTACAGCGCCTCGGCGGACTCGATCCCGATCCTGTGCATCACCGGCCAGGCGCCACGGGCACGCATGCACAAGGAAGACTTCCAGGCTGTCGACATCACCAGCATCGTCAAGCCGGTGACCAAGTGGGCGACCACCGTCCTGGAACCCGGCCAGGTGCCGTATGCCTTCCAGAAGGCCTTCTATGAAATGCGCTCCGGCCGCCCGGGCCCGGTGCTGATCGACCTGCCATTCGACGTACAAATGGCCGAGATCGAATTTGACATCGACGCCTACCAACCACTGCCCCTGGCCAAGCCTTTGGCGACCCGCATCCAGGTGGAAAAAGCCCTGGCCCTGCTGGACCAGGCCGAGCGCCCATTGCTGGTGAGCGGTGGTGGCGTGATCAACGCCGACGCCAGCGAACTGCTGGTGGAATTCGCCGAGTTGACCGGCATCCCGGTGATCCCGACCCTGATGGGCTGGGGCACGATCCCGGACGATCACCCGCAGATGGTGGGCATGGTCGGCCTGCAAACGTCCCACCGTTATGGCAACGCCACGATGTTGAAATCGGACGTGGTGCTGGGCATCGGTAACCGCTGGGCCAACCGTCACACCGGTTCGGTGGAGGTGTACACCGAGGGCCGCAAATTCATTCACGTGGACATCGAGCCGACGCAAATCGGCCGCGTATTCACCCCGGACCTGGGCATCGTTTCCGACGCCGGCTCTGCATTGACCATGTTCATTGAAGTGGCCCGCGAGTGGAAAGCCGCCGGCAAGCTCAAGGACCGCAGCGCCTGGCTCCACGATTGCCAGCAGCGCAAGGCCACCCTGCACCGCAAGACCCACTTCGACAACGTGCCGGTCAAACCGCAACGGGTGTACGAAGAGATGAACCAGGTGTTCGGCAAAGACACCTGCTACGTCAGCACCATCGGCCTGTCGCAGATTGCCGGCGCGCAGTTCCTGCACGTCTACAAACCACGCCACTGGATCAACTGCGGCCAGGCCGGCCCGCTCGGCTGGACCATTCCGGCGGCACTGGGTGTGGTCAAGGCGGACCCGACCCGCAAAGTCGTGGCACTGTCCGGCGACTATGACTTCCAGTTCATGATCGAAGAGCTGGCCGTGGGCGCACAGTTCAAGCTGCCGTACATCCACGTGGTGGTGAACAACTCCTACCTGGGGCTGATCCGCCAGGCCCAGCGCGGGTTTGAAATGGACTACTGCGTGCAGCTGTCCTTCGACAACCTCAACGCACCGGAACTCAACGGTTACGGCGTCGACCACGTGGCCGTCGCCGAAGGCCTGGGTTGCAAGGCCCTGCGGGTGTTCGAGCCGGGCCAGATCCAGCCGGCACTGCGCAAGGCTCAGGAAATGATCGAAGAATTCAAGGTTCCGGTGATCGTTGAGATTATTCTGGAACGGGTGACCAATATTTCCATGGGCACCGAGATCAACGCCGTCAACGAATTCGAAGATCTGGCACTGGTGGGCAACGACGCGCCGACTGCCATTTCACTGCTCGATTAAGGAGAACCCCATGCCGCGTTTTGCCGCCAACCTGTCCATGCTGTTTACCGAACAGGACTTTCTTGCCCGTTTCAAAGCCGCCGCCGACGCGGGGTTCAGTGGTGTGGAATACCTGTTTCCCTACGAATTCAGCTCAGCTGAAATCAAGGCGCAACTCGATGCCCACGGCCTGACCCAAGTGCTGTTCAACCTGCCGGCCGGTGACTGGGCCAAGGGCGAACGCGGCCTGGCCTGCCACCCGGACCGGGTCGAGGAGTTCCGTGCCGGGGTCAACCTGGCCATCGCCTACGCCCAGGTACTGGGCAATACCCAGGTCAACTGCCTGGCGGGGATTCGCCCGGCCGGCGTGGATGACGCGACGCTTGAAAAAACCTTCGTCGCCAACCTCAAGTACGCCGCCGACAAGTTGCAGGCGGTGGGCATCAAGCTTGTGATGGAGATGATCAACACCCGCGACATTCCGGGTTTCTATCTGAACAACACGGCGCAGGCCCTGTCGATTCGCGAGCAGGTGGGCAGTGCCAACCTGTTCCTGCAATACGACATCTATCACATGCAAATCATGGAAGGCGACCTGGCCCGCACCATGGCTGCGCACCTGGGTGAGATCAACCACATCCAGCTGGCGGACAACCCGGGGCGCAACGAGCCGGGGACCGGTGAGATCAACTACCGCTTCCTGTTCGAACATTTGGACCGCATCGGTTATCAGGGTTGGGTCGGCTGTGAGTACAAACCGTTGACCACCACCGAAGCGGGTTTGGGTTGGCTCAAAAGCCACAACGCGATCTAACTGAACAAACACAGCACCCAATGTGGGAGCGGNNCCCGCTCCCACAGTGGATCTCCTGTGTTTAGCAGGCCGCGCCAGGCCTGCACACCTAACAATAAGAGGATTTTCGTCATGGCTAAAATCGGATTTATCGGCACCGGCATCATGGGCCAACCCATGGCTGCCAACCTGCAAAAGGCCGGTCACCAACTGTTTCTTTCCGAGCATCACGGCAAGGCGCCGGCTGAACTGATCAGCGCTGGTGCGGTGGCCCTGGCCAACC
>NZ_JACARK010000841.1:0-1320 GCF_013386655.1 Pseudomonas sp. K5002
CTGGTGGGCTCGGGTTCCATCGGCTGGGGCATTGGCCGGGTGGGCGCGGCGAATACCGCCAAGGTCATCTCCTGGAACGGCATCGCCAGCTACGGCGCCCTGGCCATCGGCGCACCGCTGGGGGTGTTGCTGGTCAGTCATTTCGGGTTGTGGAGCATGGGCGTCAGTATCATCCTGCTGGCGGTGCTGGGCCTGCTGCTGGCCTGGCCGAAAGTCGCCGCGCCGATCGTGGTGGGCGAGCGCCTGCCGTTCATGCATGTGCTGGGGCGCGTGTTGCCTCACGGCTGCGGGCTGGCGCTGGGCTCGATCGGGTTTGGCACCATCGCCACCTTCATCACCTTGTATTACGCGACCCAGCATTGGGATAACGCGGTGCTGTGCCTGAGCCTGTTCGGTGCCAGCTTTATCGGGGCGCGGTTGTTGTTCGGCAATTTGATCAACCGCATTGGCGGGTTTCGCGTAGCGATTGCCTGTTTGTCGGTGGAGACGCTGGGGCTGCTGCTGCTGTGGCTGGCGCCGGATCCTCATTTGGCGTTGGCGGGTGCGGCGTTGAGCGGGTTTGGCTTTTCCCTGGTGTTTCCGGCCTTGGGTGTGGAGGCGGTCAACCTGGTGCCCGCCTCGAGCCGGGGCGCGGCGGTGGGGGCGTATTCGCTGTTTATCGATTTGTCGTTGGGGATCACCGGGCCGTTGGCCGGGGCGATTGCGGCGGGGTTCGGGTTTGCCTCGATCTTCCTGTTTGCGGCGATCGCGGCGTTTGGCGGGTTGCTGTTGAGCCTGTATTTGTATCGGCAGGCGCCGAAGTATCGCGAAGAACGTCAGGCGAGTTAGAAGTCCACCTTGCCGCGGCCGGCCTTGATGCTGCCGCGTTTGGTCTTGGATTCGAGGCGGCGCTTCTTTGAGCCCAGGGTGGGTTTGGTGGGGCGGCGTTTCTTTTCGACCTTGGTGGCGCTGAGGATCAGTTCCACCAGGCGCTCGAGGGCGTCGGCGCGGTTTTGTTCCTGGGTGCGGTATTGCTGGGCCTTGAGGATCAGTACGCCTTCGCTGGTGATGCGGGTGTCGCGCAGGGCCAGCAGGCGTTCCTTGTAGAAGTCAGGCAGGGACGAGGCCGGGATGTCGAAACGCAGGTGCACGGCGCTGGAGACCTTGTTGACGTTTTGACCGCCAGCGCCCTGGGCGCGGATGGCTGTCAGTTCGATCTCGGCGTCGGGGAGGTGCACGTTGTTGGATATCACCAGCATTTTTTGATCGGGCCTTGGGGTGGAGGGGTAAGGATACGCCAATGTGTTGGGCTGCTGGGGGCTGGGGGCATATCCGTTATTT
>NZ_JACARK010000842.1:0-6825 GCF_013386655.1 Pseudomonas sp. K5002
CACGATGGGCGGGACTTGGCAGCGGCGTTGCAGACCATCCGCGAGATCGGCGACCCCGAGGCGTTGCAGCGGGCGATCAGCGATGCGTTTCCGGGCGCACGGTTGAATATCGAGCCGTTGCAGGGCGGCCGTTTTGCCATCGAGTTTTATCAGGAAGGGTTGCTGCGGCCGTTATCGGCGGCGGAGCTGTCGGACGGGACCTTGCGCTACTTGCTGCTGGTGGCGGCGCTGCTGACGCCGAGGCCACCGACGATGATGGTATTGAACGAACCGGAAACCAGCTTGCACCCGGACCTGTTGCCGGCATTGGCGCGGCTGATCATCCAGGTGTCGCAGCAGTGTCAGGTGTGGGTGGTGTCCCATGCCAGCCGCTTGATTGCGGCGTTGCAGCAGGATGAAGGGTGTAATTCGATCGTGCTGGAGAAGGTGATGGGGCAGACGCAGGTGGTGGGGCAGCGGGTGCTGGATGAGCCGGCGTGGCATTGGCCCAGTTAGGCGGTGCCTGTGAGGGCCTCTTCGCGAGCAAGCCCGCTCCCACATTTGTCCGCATTCCAAAGGTGGAACTCGGTCGAACGTGGGAGCGGGCTTGCTCGCGAAGACGGTAGATCAGTCACCCAACAGCTAACTGATCAACCCTGCCACTTCCCGCCTTCAACAATCACGCTTTCCGGCTTGGTGTCATCGCTCAGTTCCTTGCGAACATACTGGTCATACAGCTTGAGCAAATACTTCTCTTCGCCCAACTTCGCCAGCTCGGCATTCACCCAATCCCGCAATTCGATGTTGCCCTTCTTCACCGCCGGCGCAATCGGCGCTTCATCCCCCAGTTTCTGCTCCAGCACGCGATAGCCCGGGTTCTGCTTGGCCCAGCTGAACAACACCAGGTTGTCCTGGGCATAGGCATCACCACGGCCCGCCGACAACGCTTGCAGCGACTCGGAATTTTTCTCGAACTTCAGCAGTTTCCAGTCCGGGTGGTTCTTGGTCAGCCAGATATCCGCGGTGGTGCCGGTGGTGACGATGGTGGTGCGGGTCGCCAGGTCGTCCAGGCTCTTCACCGAGCTGTCCTGCGGCACCAGGGCCTGCACCGCGACTTTCAGGTTCGGGTTGGTGAAGTCCACCGCTTCCTTGCGCTCCGGCGTCACCGTCATGTTGGCGAGGATCAGGTCGACCTTGTCGCTTTGCAGGAACGGAATGCGGCTCGCCGGCTCTACGGCGACGAATTCAACCTTGTTCTCGTCGCCTAGCAGGTCCTTGGCGAAACGGCGGCCGATGTCGGTATCGAAGCCGACATAGCGGCCGGACTCATCCACGAAACCAAACGGCGGCTTGTCGGTGAATACGCCGACGATCAGCTTGTCCCGCGCCTTGATCTTGTCGATGTAGCTCACCGCAGCGGGTGCCGGGGTGGCAGCGGCAGCCGTCTTGGCGGGCTCTTCGGACTTATTGCAGCCGGCCAGCAAAGCGAGGCCGAACAGGGGGAATAACAACTTGGCAGTTTTCATGACAGCTCCAGTTCCTTGGTTCTTTTGGGCAGTGTTGAAACGAAGGAGAACTTCTCCAGGAACTGCTGCGCGCGTGCGGTTTGCGGGTTCGTAAAGAATGCCTCGGGGGTGTTTTGTTCGAGGATGCGGCCGGCCTCCATGAACACCACGCGGTCGGCGACGGCGCGGGCGAAGGCCATTTCATGGGTGACGATCAGCAGCGTCATGCCGTCCCGGGCCAGGCCCTGGATCACTTCCAGTACTTCCTTGACCATTTCCGGGTCGAGGGCGGCGGTGACTTCGTCAAACAGCATGACCTGCGGGTTCATGCACAACGAGCGGACGATGGCGATGCGTTGCTGCTGGCCGCCCGACAGCTGGCGCGGGTAGGCGTCGCGTTTGTCGGAGAGGCCCACCCGTTCCAGCAGTTTTTCTGCCTGGGCCCGGGCTTCGCGGGGTTCGCGTTTTTGCACTTTCAGCGGGCCGAGCAGGAGGTTGTCGAGCACGCTCATGTGCGGGAACAGGTGATAACTCTGGAACACCATGCCCACGTCCTGGCGCACCTGGCGCCAGTCGGTGGCCTTGTCCAGCAGCTCCTTGCCCGCAAAACGCAGGCTGCCGCTGTGGGCCACTTCCAGGCCATTGAGGCACCGCAGCAAGGTGCTTTTGCCGCAACCGCTGGGGCCGAGGATCACCACCACTTCGCCGCTTTGCACACTCAGGTCGATGCCGTCGAGCACCTGCTGGTCGCCGAAAAACTTGTTGAAACCCTGGAACTCGATCAATGCGCTCATGCTTGGGCCCAGCGCCGTTCCAGCACCTTGGAGGCGGCCGACAACGGGTAGCAGATAAAGAAGAAAAACAGGAACAGCGCGCCGTAGATCAACACCGACTCGTAGGTGCGCTCGATGATTTGCTGGCCGACCTTGATCACGTCCACCACACCGATCAGCACCGCCAGGGAGCTGGTCTTGATGATGCGGGTGTAGACGTTGATGGTCGGCGGCGTCATCCGTTTCAGGGCCTGGGGCAACAGCACGTAGCCGTACAGTTGCGGGTCCGACAGGCCAATCGACAGGCCGGCTTCACGCTGGCCTCGGGGCAACGAATGCAACGCACCGCGCACCACTTCGCCGACTTCACTGGCACCCCACAGCGACAACACCAGCACGGCGCACCAGAAGCTCGGAATGCTCAGGCCAAAGAAAATCGGCAGGCCGAAGAACAGCAAGTACAACCACACCAACACCGGAATGGCACGGAACAGCTCCAGGTAAATCCGCAGCACCAGGTTGATCGCTCTCGAATTCAACGTGCGCAGTACGCCATACACCACGCCGCCGACGGTGCTGAAGGCGATGCTCAAGAACGAGATCGACAGGGTTTGCGCCGCGCCCTTGCCCAGTTGCGGCAAGGACACCCAGAGTAATTCAAGACCCGAACTGGCCATGCTGGAGCCTCCTTTCAAGGCGGCTGAGCAGCAGCGACAGCGGCAGGAATAACAGCACGCAGATCAACGTGAGCACCGCGAGCATTTCGTAGGTTTTGTAGTAGAGGGCGATATAGCTTTTGGTGGTGTAGAGAATCTCCGGCACCGCCACCGCCGACACGATCGTGGTTTCCTTGAGCAGGAAAATAAAGTTCGCAAACAGCGCCGGCAGGCTGAGGATCCCGGCCTGGGGCAGGATCACATGGCGCAGCAGTTGCCAGTGGGACAGCCCGATGGACTTGCCCGATTCGATCTGTGCCAGCGGTACCGCCTCGACACCGGCGCGCAACACTTCCGTGAGGTAGGCGCCGCCGAGAAAGGTCATGGTGATGATTGCCGCCCAGAACCCGGAGATATTCAGCCCCAGGGCCGGCAACGCGAAATAGACGAAAAACAGTTGGATCAGCAGCGGTGTGTTGCGCGCCAACTCCACGTACAGCGCCACCAGGCGCCACACGTAGGGCGTGCGAAACACCAGCAGCGCGGCGTTGATCAAGGCCACCAGCATGGAGGTGCCAATGGCGATCAGGCCGACTTGCAGGGTAACGCCCACGGCCTTGAGAAACGCTGGCAGCGTGCTGAGGATAAATGCGTAATCGAAGGTCATCTGAAATCCCTGACGCCGCAGGGGTAAAGCGGCGTTGGTGCGGTCCGGTCCAGCGTGGGTAACGCCGGGTAGCGCCGACTTTAAAGGTATAAAAAGCAAAATTTAAATACCGAAATAGCATATTGATATCACCCAAATAGATAACCTGCGGATTCGCGGTGCAGATGGATGACAGCTACTGTTCCCGGGGAAGTAGGAAGGGTCTTTTTATCGGAGCTGCACTTCAGGGATAGGCAGCGCGTGGCCAGACTGACGGCCAACCAACAGGCGAGGGAATGAGCGATGAACGAGGCAAAACCGATTGATCCGCAGGAACTGGTGAAGTGGCTGGTGGCACTGCGCAGGGCCATCAATAGCCGGAATCTCTGAGCTGACACAGTCCCAAATGTGGGAGCGGGCTTGCTCGCGAATGCGGTGTATCAGTCAGCAGATGTGTTGGCTGACCCACCGCATTCGCGAGCAAGCCCGCTCCCACATTTCGATTGTGTTCCAGCCATAAAAAACGCCGACGCTGTAGAAGCCGTCGGCGTTTAAACCTTGAAGGAGGTTTTTGGGTTCGATCAGAACGCCGGCACGACCGCGCCGTTGTATTTCTTCTCGATGAAAGCTTTCACTTCAGGGCTGGTCAGGGCTTTGGCGAGCTTCTGGATCGCGTCGCTGTCCTTGTTGTCCGGGCGGGCAACCAGGAAGTTCACGTACGGCGACTTGGCGTCTTCGATGATCAACGCGTCCTTGGCCGGGTTCAGGCCCGCTTCCAGGGCGTAGTTGGTGTTGATCAGGTCCAGGTCAACCTGGTCCAGGACGCGTGGCAGCAGCGCCGATTCCAGCTCTTTGAATTTCAGGTGTTTCGGGTTGCTGGCGATATCTTTCGGCGTGGCCAGGGCGTTGGTCGGGTCTTTCAGGGTGATCACGCCAGCCTTTTGCAGCAGCAGCAGGGCACGGCCGGAGTTGCTGCCTTCGTTCGGAATGGCCACGGTGGCGCCATCTTTGAGCTCAGAGATGTTTTTGATTTTTTTCGAGTAGCCGCCGAAGGGTTCAACGTGCACACCCACTACGGTGACCAGGTTGGTGCCTTTACCCTTGTTGAAGTTTTCCAGGTACGGCAGGGTCTGGAAGTAGTTGGCGTCCAGACGCTTCTCGGCCACCTGTACGTTCGGTTGTACGTAGTCGGTGAAGACTTTGATTTCCAGGTCCACGCCTTCTTTGGCCAGGGTCGGCTTGACCAGCTCAAGGATCTCGGCGTGCGGGATCGGGGTAGCGGCTACCACCAGTTTCTCGTTGGCCTGGGCGAAGCTTGCGGTCAGGGCAGCCGCCAATGCGGTAAACAACAGAACCTTTTTCATGCAGTGTCCTTATCGAAAATCCGGGTCGTCTGGGACGGCCGCTTTTTTAGTGGATGCCAGCGAAGTGCTATCGCGGCGTGGAGCGGACAATACCGAGGTTTTTTATTCCAGAACAATACTTTTTATTCACTTTGATATTCCATTTTGTTCATGCAGGAGCCCGTCTTGCCGGCGATGGCGGTCTTGAGCCTTGCGATGCTCCTGAGGACGCCATCGCCGGCAAGCCGGGCTCCTACAAAACAGCGTGTTCTTTCAGATAGCTTTTCAGGGCTTCAACCTCGGCGGCGCTGGCGTGGCCAAGAATTCGCCGCACCTGCTCCACAGGTGAACCCGCCACGGGCAGGTTCAAATGCTCAGGCAAAATCTCGTCGCCACTGCTGACCAGCAAGGCAAAGTGAATCACGTTCTCCAACTCCCGGGTGTTGCCCGGCCAGCTGTGATGCTCCAGCACGCGCTGGGCTTCGTCGCTGATCAGCGGCACCGGCAGGTCGAGGCGCTGGCTGTAGATGCCGAGGAAATATTCGGCCAGTGACAGGATGTCGCCCACCCGCTCGCGCAGTGCGGGCAGCTCCAGTTGGCCTTCGCTGAGGTAATGGAACAGGCGCTCATGAAACTTGCCGGCCGCCACGGCCTGGGCGAGGTCGATGCTGGTGGCCGCCACCAGCCGCACATCCACCGGGCTTGGCTGATGGGCGCCGACGCGGGTGACTTCGTGGTTTTCCAGCGCCGCCAGCAGCTTGACCTGGATTGGCAGCGGCAAGTCGCCGATTTCATCCAGGTACAACGTGCCGCCGTTGGCCGAGCCAAACCAGCCGGCGAGGCTGCTGGCTGCGCCGCTGTGGCTGCCTGCGGCGTAGCCGAACAGTTCGGCGTCGGCGTATGTCGGGCTGATGGCGCCGCAATTCACCGAGACAAACAGGCCGGTGCGGTCGCTGCCACGGTGGATATGCCGGGCGAGCAACTCCTTGCCGCTGCCGGTTTCGCCGCGGATCAACACGGGCAAGGCGCGGGGGGCGAGGTTTTCGAGGTCTTCGCGCAGTTGCCGCGAACGCGGGTCGACAAACACCAGCGCCTTGGCACGAATGCTCAGGGGGCTTTTTTCGGCGTCGGGGAAGGTCAGCAGGGGCTGACCGAAGGTTTCATGCAGGCTCATGGCAGGCTCCCGCCCCATCCACGAAGGGGAAGGGGCGTTTAAAAAATTTTATGCACGGCGCCGGGAGTGATGTTCCAGGCGATTTTGCAGGCGATAGAGGTAGGCGAAACCCTGTTCCCAGCGTTGATGGCCGGACTTCACGTTGATGTGCCCGGCGCCCGCGAGAATTCCCGCTTCGGCGCCCCAGTTACGTGCCAGTTCCAAGGCGCGGGTGGCGCTGACGGCGCTGTCGTTGTCGGAGCTGACGACCTGGCTTGGGAAGGGCAACAGGTGGCTGGGGATTGGCGCAAAGTTACGCAGGGCGGGTGCGCAGGCAGGGCGTTCGACATCGGCCGGGGCCACCAGCAGGGCGCCGCGTACCTGACGCAGAAATTGCACCGGTGCGGTGGCCGCCCAATGGGCGACGGTGATGCAGCCCAGGCTGTGGGCGATCAGAATCACCGGGGTGCTGTCGGCGGCGATGGCTTCGGCCAGGGCTGCCACCCAGTCTTCGCGGCGTGGGGTGAGCCAGTCGGCCTGCTCCACACGAGCGCTGTTGGGCAGGCTGTTCTGCCAATGACTTTGCCAATGATCTTCTGGCGATCCTTGCCAGCCCGGCACGATCAGATAACGAATCGACTCGCTGTGCATGGGTGTGCCCTCCTGCAGCGTTTAACGTTGTGGGTCAGTATAGGCACGGGGTATATATTCGTTAAGGAATAAGAAGCTATTTATTAATAACCAAAAATCGAGTGTTAAAAGCCAAATCA
>NZ_JACARK010000843.1:0-5379 GCF_013386655.1 Pseudomonas sp. K5002
AGCGGGTACAGCGCCGAGCGCAGGGCCAGCGGCTGGTTATGACGGTAGGCAAAGTACGCCACGGCCAGGCCGACCAGTGCGTAGATCGCCCAGCCGTGCAGGCCCCAGTGCAGGAACGTCAACTGCAACGCCTGGCGTGCAGCTTCGCCGGTGGCCGATGCGCCTTCAGGCGGGTTGAAGTAGTGGTCCAGCGGCTCGGAGGCGCCGAAGTACAGCAGCGAGATGCCGATGCCCGACGAGAAGAGCATGCCGGCCCAGGCGCCGTAGCTGAAGTCCGGGGTGTCGTCCTTGCTGCCCAGTTTCAATTTGCCATAGGACGAAAACGCCAGGCCCACCACAAACACCAGGTAGGCGGCGATCACGACCATGTAGTACCAGCCAAAGCTTTTCGACAACCAGGCTTGGGCCACACCGAGCATCCTGCCGGCTTCCTGCGGGGCGATGATCAGAATCGCGGTCAACAACAGAATCAGCGCGGTGGAGGTGTAGAACACCCAACCGTTGACCCGCACCTTTTCTGGCGGGGTCTTTATAAGAGAGGCAGAACTCATGGCACAGATGCTCCGGGCAGTGCAGAGAAACACAAGGCAACGCTTGACCCGAGCCATCGATTTTTCGGCAGTCGACGGACGGGTGTATAAAGACACCCCGAAAAACCATAAACCCCCGGCGAACCGCTGTGCCGGGCTGTTTCATGGGTTTTCCCGATGTCAGGTGGCGCCACATGCACGTAGGAAATACCTGTAGGCAGCGACCATTTGTCGCAGATCTTATTCTTTGTTGATTGAACGTTCAATCAAAACAAAATAGACTGGCCCTCAAGCCGACGGACGTTTGTCGCCCGTTGGCAGGCCTAAGGAGAGGTGCACGATGCCCAAGGTCGGTATGCAACCCATACGCCGCCAGCAGTTGATCGAAGCCACATTGACGGCGGTCGATCAGGTCGGAATGGGGGATGCCAGCATTGCGCTGATCGCCCGTCTGGCCGGTGTCTCGAATGGCATCATCAGTCACTATTTTCAGGACAAGAATGGCCTGATCGCCGCCACGATGCGGTACCTGATGAACGTGCTGATCGAGAACGTCACCGAGCGCCGATTGGCGCTGAAAGATGACAGCCCGCGGGCCCATCTTCAGGTGATCATCGAAGGCAACTTCGACGCCAGCCAAGTCAACGGCCCGGCTATGAAAACCTGGCTGGCCTTCTGGGCCACCAGCATGCACCACCCGTCATTGCACAGGCTGCAGCGGATCAACGATCACCGTCTGTATTCCAACCTGTGTTGCCAGTTCCGCCGAGCGTTGCCGTTGCCCGAGGCACGCAGCGCAGCCCGAGGCCTGGCGGCCCTGATCGACGGTTTGTGGTTGCGCGGCGCCCTGTCGGGAGACGCTTTCGACACGGAGCAGGCGCAACGGATCGCTTACGAATACATGGATTTCCAATTGGCCAAGCAGGTGAGTTAGAGCACACATAAACGCTCAACTCCCGAACCGCGCCAACCACTAATGCACTTGCGAGGACTTTATGGCCCGTTTCGAACTGCAAAAACTCTACATTGACGGCGGCTACTCCGACGCTGGCAGCGATGCCACTTTCGAAGCCATCAACCCGGCTAACGGTGAAGTTCTCGCCAACGTGCAACGCGCTACCAAAGAAGACGTCGAGCGCGCTGTGGTCAGCGCCGAAAAGGGCCAGAAAATCTGGGCCGCCATGACTGCCATGGAGCGTTCGCGCATCCTGCGTCGTGCCGTCGATATCCTGCGTGAGCGCAACGACGAACTGGCCGCCCTGGAAACCCTGGACACCGGCAAGCCGTATTCCGAAACCCAATACGTCGACATCGTCACCGGCGCTGACGTGCTGGAATACTACGCAGGCCTGGTGCCCGCCATCGAAGGCGAGCAGATCCCGCTGCGTGACACTTCTTTCGTCTACACCCGTCGCGAGCCGCTGGGCGTCGTGGCCGGTATCGGCGCATGGAACTACCCGATCCAGATCGCCCTGTGGAAATCCGCACCTGCCCTGGCGGCCGGTAACGCGATGATCTTCAAGCCAAGCGAAGTCACCTCGCTGACCACCCTGAAACTGGCTGAAATCTACACCGCCGCCGGCGTTCCGGATGGCGTGTTCAACGTCCTGACCGGCAGCGGCCGTGAAGTCGGCACCTGGCTGACCGAACACCCGCGCATCGAGAAAGTCTCCTTCACCGGCGGCACCGACACCGGCAAGAAAGTCATGGCCAGCGCTTCGAGCTCTTCGCTCAAGGAAGTCACCATGGAACTGGGCGGCAAATCCCCGCTGATCATTTTCGACGACGCCGACCTCGACCGCGCCGCCGACATCGCGATGATGGCCAACTTCTACAGCTCGGGCCAGGTCTGCACCAACGGCACCCGCGTGTTCGTTCCGACCGCCCTCAAAGGCGCGTTCGAAGCCAAGATCGCCGAGCGCGTTGCCCGCATCCGCATCGGCAACCCGGAAGATGAAAACACCAACTTCGGCCCGCTGGTCAGCTTCGCCCACATGGAAAGCGTGCTCGGCTACATCGCCAAAGGTAAAGAAGAAGGCGCCCGCGTGCTGTGCGGCGGCGACCGCCTGACCGACGGTGAATTCGCCAAGGGTGCCTACGTGGCCCCGACCGTGTTCACTGACTGCACCGACGAAATGACCATCGTCCGTGAAGAAATCTTCGGCCCGGTGATGAGCATCCTCACCTACGACACCGAAGAAGAAGTGATCCGCCGTGCCAACGACACCGACTTCGGCCTGGCCGCTGGCCTGGTGACCAAGGACCTGAACCGCGCCCACCGCGTGATTCATCAGCTGGAAGCCGGTATCTGCTGGATCAACGCCTGGGGCGAGTCCGACGCGAAGATGCCGGTGGGCGGCTACAAGCAGTCGGGCGTGGGCCGTGAAAACGGGATCAGCTCGCTGAACAACTTCACTCGCATCAAATCGGTACAGGTTGAGCTGGGCGACTACGCCTCGGTGTTCTAAAACCTGATTGAGCCTGGCATGGCCCATGTGGCGAGGGGGCTTGCTCCCGTCGGGCTGCGAAGCAGCCCCATGCCAGGTACCGCAGTTCTTTCAGACAGAACTCGAGCGCTGACTTTGCGACTGCTGCGCAGTCGAACGGGAGCAAGCTCCCTCGCCACAAAAGCAGCCTGAACCAACTTTCACGAGGGTGCATTCAATGTCCCAAGAATACGACTACATCATTGTGGGTGCCGGCTCCGCCGGTAACACCCTGGCGACCCGTCTGACCGAAGACGAAGGCGTCACAGTCCTGCTGCTGGAAGCCGGCGGCCCGGACTATCGTTTCGATTTCCGTACCCAGATGCCAGCCGCCCTGGCGTTCCCGCTGCAAGGCCGCCGCTACAACTGGGCCTACGAAACCGATCCAGAGCCACACATGGACGGCCGCCGGATGGAATGCGGTCGCGGCAAGGGCCTCGGCGGTTCCTCGTTGATCAACGGCATGTGCTACATCCGCGGCAACGCGATGGACTACGACAACTGGTCGAAACTGCCGGGCCTGGAAGACTGGACCTACCTGGACTGCCTGCCGTATTTCCGTAAAGCCGAAACCCGCGACATCGGCCCGAACGACTACCACGGTGGCGACGGCCCGGTCAGCGTGACCACGCCAAAGGCCGGCAACAACCCGCTGTTCCACGCGATGGTTGAAGCCGGCGTACAGGCCGGTTACCCACGTACCGAAGACTTGAACGGCTACCAGCAGGAAGGCTTCGGCCCGATGGACCGTACCGTGACGCCAAACGGTCGTCGCGCCAGCACCGCTCGCGGTTACCTGGACACGGCCAAGAAGCGCTCGACGCTGACCATCGTCACCCACGCCCTGACCGACAAAGTCCTGTTCGAAGGCAAGCGCGCCGTCGGCGTGCGTTACCTGATCGGTGCTGCCGAAGAGCGCGTTGAAGCCCGTGCCCGCAAGGAAGTCCTGGTGTGCAGCGGCGCAATCGCTTCGCCGCAACTGCTGCAACGTTCCGGCGTCGGCCCGGCGAAGCTGCTGGAAAGCCTCGACATCCCGGTGGTCCACGACCTGCCAGGCGTCGGCGAAAACCTGCAGGATCACCTTGAGCTGTACCTGCAATACGCGTGCACCCAACCGGTCTCGCTGTACCCGTCGCTGCTCTGGTACAACCAGCCGGCCATTGGTGCCGAGTGGCTGTTCAACGGCACCGGCATCGGCGCCAGCAACCAGTTCGAAGCGGGCGGTTTCATCCGTACCCGTGAAGAATTCGATTGGCCGAACATCCAGTATCACTTCCTGCCGGTAGCGATTAACTACAACGGCAGCAACGGTGTGAAAGAGCACGGTTTCCAGGCGCACATGGGTTCCATGCGTTCGCCGAGCCGCGGCCGCGTGCAGCTGAAGTCGAAGAACCCACGGGAATACCCGAGCATCCTCTTCAACTACATGTCTACCGAACAGGACTGGCAGGAATTCCGCGACGGCATCCGCCTGACCCGTGAAATCATGCAACAGCCGGCACTCGACCAATACCGTGGCCGCGAAATCAGCCCGGGCATCGACGTGCAGACCGACGAGCAACTGGACAAGTTTATCCGTGAGCACGCCGAGACCGCGTTCCACCCGTCCTGCTCGTGCAAGATGGGCACCGACGAGATGGCCGTGGTTGACGCCGAAGGCCGTGTGCATGGCATGCAGGGTCTGCGCGTAGTTGACGCGTCGATCATGCCGATCATCACCACCGGCAACCTGAACGCGCCGACGATCATGATCGCCGAGAAAATCGCCGACAAGATCCGTGGCCGCAAGCCACTGCCGCGCAGCACTGCGGATTACTACGTGGCGGGCGATGCGCCGGTGCGTGGCAAGCCGATGCGTGAAGTAGGTCCTACTGCGCAGTAACTGATGGACCGAGGTGCTCCCTTCGCGAGCAAGCCCGCTCCCACATTTTTGACCGTGTGAACCCGATCAAATGTGGGAGGGGGCTTGCTCCCGAAGAGGCCCGATCTGACACCGCAAGACCTCCCGCCCGCCTACACTTTCCTTGATCAGCTCCCAGCCCAGGCCTACTCTGTTTGCCTGCCCGCGCCGAGCCGCCCACAAGGAAGGCCCCATGTTCGAACACCACGCCACACTCAAAAAGCAGTTCAGTGCCCTGCGCACTACCGCCGAATTCTTTTCCCTGCGCTACGTCCGCGAGTCCGGCCAGTACCTGTCGGTACGCAAGAACGTCGCCGAGCCGCCACACCTCAGCCAGGACGAAGGCGCGATGCTCACCGTGCGCCTCAATGGCGTCGAAGCCTACGCCGCCACCCACGACATTTCCCTGCCCGGCCTGCAAGCCGCCCTTGAGCGCGCCGAACAGCAAGCCCGGCTCATCAAG
>NZ_JACARK010000844.1:0-4531 GCF_013386655.1 Pseudomonas sp. K5002
GTAAGAGCGGAACCATAAGCAGCCGTTACCGCAGCAACGGATATGTACCCAAAACCAACATTAAGGATTCCGAACACTCAAAAGACTCATCAACCCCGCCAACGGAAAATCCCCCTCCAACTCCGCCAAACTCGCCGTACTCATAGCCTGCGGCTGCCGCAAATGCCCATGCTGCAAATAACTGATCAGCCCCCCCACAAACGGCTGATGGCTAACCAGCAACACATCATCGTCATTGTCGAGATGCTTGAGCACCTCCAGCGGATTACTCTCGGGCGTCAACCAAGGCACAGTGCGGATCTCAGGCTCAAACCCCAACGCCTCCCGCACCAACTGCGCCGTCTGCTGCGCCCGCACATACGGACTGGCAATGATCGCCCGAATCGGCTGCCCGATCAGATGCGCCGCACTGCGCAACACCTCATCGCGCCCATGGGCCGTCAAATTACGCTCGGCATCCGTACGCGCATGCCCCTCGGCCTCACCGTGACGCAACACCCACACCTTCATAGCTTGGGTTCCTCATCACGCGCCGGATGCGGTGCAGGCGGCACACTGTGAGCAGCCTCACCTTCCGGTGCACGGGGCGTCGGCCAATCTGCAAACGGCCAAGGCTTCTGATCACTGTGAAAACTGCCAAACCGCCCAATCTGCGCCAAAAACTGACTCAGGCTGTCACCAAAATTCATCAGCCCCAGGTTCGGCGCCCCATACACCAGGCGATAAACCAGTTGCACCACCACCAGCGCGCCCAGCAGAAACTGCGCCACTTGCCACACCAGGGCAAACACCAGCATCCACAGCACACGCAGGCCAATGGATTCGTACTTGGGAGCTGCTTTCGGATCGTTCATGACGCGTTCCTCAGTTGAAACCACTGGTGGAAATAAAGTCGACATCGGTCTTCGGCTCGGCGCGCATCAGCAACTCGATGACCTGGTTCAAGGTGCGCCCTTCAAACAGGATCGCGTGCAACCCGGCAACCAGCGGCATATACACCCCGACCTCCTGAGACTTGGCCTTCAGCACCTTCAGGGTGTTGACGCCTTCCGCCACTTCGCCCAAACGCGTCACGGCGTCTTCCAGGCTCAAGCCCTGGCCAAGGGCAAAACCGACCTGATAGTTGCGGCTTTTCGGTGACGAGCAGGTGACGATCAGGTCGCCCACACCCGCCAGGCCAAGGAAGGTCATCGGGTTGGCGCCCTGATTGACCGCAAACCGGGTCATCTCGGCCAGGGCGCGAGTGATCAGCATGCTCTTGGTGTTTTCACCCATGCCCAGCGCAACCGCCATGCCGGCGATGATCGCGTAGACGTTCTTCAACGCCCCGCCCAGCTCGACGCCGAAACGGTCGGCACTGGCGTACACGCGGAAGGTGCGACCGTGCAGCACCTCCTGCACCCGCTCGCAGAGTTCTTCGTCTTCACTGGCGATCACCGTGGCAGTCAGCGCGTGCTCAGCCACTTCCCGCGCCAGGTTCGGCCCGGACAACACGCCAATCCGCGCTTCGGGGGCGATTTCTTCAAGGATCTCGCTCATCAACTTGAAGGTGTGCGCCTCAATGCCCTTGGTCAGGCTCACCAGCAGCTTGCCCGCCAGCCGCTCGGCATGGGGTGCAAGCACCGAACGCAAAGCGCTGGAGGGCAGCGCGACGAAGCACAGGTCGCATTCGTCCAGCGTCGCCTGTAAATCAGTCACCGGCTCCACGGCCGGCAGAATCTTGATGCCTTTAAGGTAACGGGGGTTTTCCCGGTTGACCCGAATGGCTTCGGCTTGCTCGGGGTCACGCATCCATTGGCGCACCCGGTGACCATTTTCAGCCAGCAGATTAGCCACGGCGGTACCAAAACTTCCGCCTCCCAGGACCGCAATAGGGCGCTGTTCAGTCATATGCAATCCGTTAATCCATAGCAGTGGCGATGGCCGCATTATACGGAGCGACCCGCCTGCGGCCAGCCCCCGCGTCAATTCAAACGCTTGTCGGAAAATGCGACATTTGTGCGAAGTAATTACAGGGCCGACGACTGGCAAAAGGCCCCACCTCAGTTAACATGGGCGGCTATCCGTAATTATCAAGGCCGTGCCGTGTATTTGGGCCCTCCTCCTCGCTCATCCCTTTTGCTGACGTTGTTGTGCATGCCGTGGTGCAGTGTGCCGGTGCTGGCTGACGACCTGTTCCTCGACAGCCAGCCGCTGCCGCAGGTGCTGACCGCCACCCGGCTCAAGCAATCGGCCGCCGCCGTGCCCGGCAGCATGACGGTGATCGACAGCGAGCTGATCAAGGCCAGCGGCGCACGGGATATCCCCGAACTGCTGCGGCTGGTGCCCGGGATGATGGTCGGCTACACCACCGGCAACCAGGCCGCCGTGAATTACCACGGCACCCAGGCGGGCGATGCGCGGCGCATGCAGGTGTTGATCGATGGGCGCTCGGTGTACCGCGCGGGCCTGGCCACGGTGGACTGGAGCGATATTCCGGTAGCCCTGGAAGACATCGACCGCATCGAGGTCTTCCGCGGCCCCAATACCGTCAGCTACGGCGCCAACGCGCTGATGGCCGTCGTCAACATCCTCACCCGCTCGCCGGCCAACAGCCATGGCACGCGGATGAAACTCACCCAGGGCGGCCGGGGGATCAACGACTGGTACGCCAGCCAGGGCATGGGCTGGGACACCGGCGATTTGCGCCTGTCACTCTCCGGTCAACAGGACGATGGCTTTGACAGCGACCGCGTGGGCGCTGACCGCCGCGACGGGCGCCGCCTGAACCGCTTCAGCCTGGCCGTGAGCCAGACCCTGAATGCGCAACAAAGCATCGACTGGCAACTGGACGCCAAGGAAGGCACCAACCAGCGCCCTTACACCTACCAACCGGTGTTCGACGGGATTACCGAAGGCGGTAACAATTCCGACGTCAGCGCCAAGGACTATGCCGGTTCCCTGCGCTGGAACTTCGACTTCAACCCCGATCACAGCCTGTATATCCAGGGTTCGGCCCAGCAATGGGATCGCCGGCAGATCTGGCGCGCGTGCGATGCCAAGGTCTCGTTCAGCCCGGAACTGACGCAACTGTGGCAGCTCAACCCCAACTATGCCGAGCGACTGGCCCGGCACATGAACAACTTCAACCCCGGCAACCTCCCACCCGGCAGCGCCGCCGAGCAGGCACTGGCCCGCCAGGTGCTCCAGCAATGGGGGGACGGCGGCAAGGACCCGGTCTGCGGCAACATCGACCAAAGCACCAAGGAAAGCCGCTACGACCTGGAGCTGCAAGACACCCTCAGCCTGTCCGACAGCCTGCGCCTGGTCAGCGGCATGAACTACCGCTACGACCGCGCCGACTCCGACACCTACTTCAACGGCACCCTGGACGACACCACCTGGCGCCTGTTCGGCCACCTGGAATGGCGGGCCAGCGAACACTGGCTGCTGCAGGGCGGCGCAATGTACGAAGACACCCACCTGAGCGGCAACTCGCTGACGCCACGGGTGGCCGTCAACTACCTGATCAACCCGCGCCACGGCCTGCGCGCGGTGTACTCCGAAGCCATTCGCTCCCCGGACATGTTCGAGAACAACGTCAACTGGAGCTACCGCGTCACCAACCTCAGCTCGCCGGCCTACGGCCAGAACTCCGGCCAATACTTCGTGGTGACCCGTGGCCCGGGCAACCTCGACAAAGAGCTGATGCGCTCCCGGGAGCTGGGCTACAACGGCTTTTTTGCCGACATCGGGCTGAACGTCGACGTGAAGCTGTTCTACGACGAAATCAGCGAAATGGTCAGCGAACCGCTGCGCAACAACCAGTACATCGCCAGCAACTCGAACAGCTCGCGCTTTACCGGCACCGAAACCCAGCTCGACTGGCACATGAGCACCGCCGACCGGCTGCGCGTCACCTATGCTTACGTGGATGCCAGCGCCACCAACCCCCTGGACAGGCAGCAGACCGCCCGCAACAGCGGCTCGGCCGGCTGGATGCGGGAATGGGGCCATGGCTGGTCCAGCGCGGTGTTCTACTATGGTGACGATGCGCTCAACCAGTATCGCTTCGAACGGGTCGACCTGCGGGTGGCCAAGCGCATTGCCTTGGGCAAAGCCAACGTGGAGCTGGCCGGCATGTTGCAACAACGCCTCGACAATCAGCCCACCACCTGGCCCGACAACAACTATGACCAACGCCACGTGCTCTACTTCAGTGCGGAGTTAGAGTTCTAGTGGACAGCGACTCGTCACGGATGACCCTGCCCTTTACCGCCCGGCTTTGGCGGTGCTGTGTGTTGCTTGGGGTTTTACTGTTCGGCGCACCGACATGGGCAGCGGATATCCTGCTGACCGCCGACGAAGACGGCCCGGGCGTACAAACATTCGTCCAGGCCCTGGCCCTGCAGCGTCCCGAAGACAGCGTGAAGTTCACCCCGCTCAAGGACCTGCCCGCCCCTGCAAACTTGCCGACCAGCACCCGCCTGATCCTGCTGGACCTGCCCAGCCTTGATTGGCGCCTGCAAGACGCCCAGGGCCCACCGACCCT
>NZ_JACARK010000845.1:0-846 GCF_013386655.1 Pseudomonas sp. K5002
GCCTCTGACCTTGCAGTCGCCGCCGACGGCGCATCCCGTCCACTGAACTGGAACGCCATCGGCATGTTCCTGGTGTTCGTGCTGTTCACCCTCGGCGTGACTCGCTGTGACGCCCTGCGCACCCGTTCCGCCAGCGACTTCTACACCGCCGGCGGCGGCATGAGCGGCTTCCAGAATGGCCTGGCGATTGCCGGCGACATGATCTCGGCGGCGTCATTCCTCGGCATCTCGGCGATGATGTTCCTCAACGGTTATGACGGCCTGCTCTACGCCCTGGGCGTGTTGGCCGGCTGGCCGATCATCCTGTTCCTGATCGCCGAGCGCCTGCGCAACCTGGGCAAGTACACGTTTGCCGATGTGGTGTCCTACCGCCTGGAGCAGACCCCGGTGCGCCTGACCTCGGCCTTCGGCACCCTGACCGTGGCGCTGATGTACCTGGTGGCGCAGATGGTGGGCGCCGGCAAGCTGATCGAGCTGCTGTTCGGCATCGACTACCTGTACGCGGTGATGCTGGTGGGCGTGCTGATGGTGTTCTACGTGACCTTCGGCGGCATGCTCGCCACCACCTGGGTGCAGATCATCAAGGCGGTGATGTTGCTGTTCGGCACCACCTTCATGGCATTCATGGTGCTCAAGCACTTTGGTTTCAGCACCGAGGCGATGTTCGCCGGGGCCACCGCCGTGCACGCCAAGGGCAGCGCGATCATGGCGCCGGGCGGCTTGCTGTCGAACCCGATCGATGCGATTTCCCTGGGGCTGGGCATGATGTTCGGCACCGCCGGGTTGCCGCATATCCTGATGCGCTTCTTTACCGTCAGCGACGCCAAGGAAGCGCGCAAGAGCGTG
>NZ_JACARK010000845.1:890-1817 GCF_013386655.1 Pseudomonas sp. K5002
AGGAAGCGCGCAAGAGCGTGTTCTACGCCACCGGTTTCATTGGCTACTTCTACCTGCTGCTGATCATCGTCGGCTTCGGCGCCATCGTCATGGTGGGTACTGACCCAAGCTTCCGGGATGCCAACGGCGCGATCATCGGCGGCGGCAACATGATCGCCGTGCACCTGGCACAGGCCGTGGGCGGCAACCTGTTCCTCGGGTTCATTTCGGCGGTGGCCTTCGCGACCATCCTGGCCGTGGTCGCCGGGCTGGCGTTGTCCGGCGCGTCGGCGGTGTCCCACGACCTGTATGCCTGCGTGATCCGCAAGGGCCAGGCCAGCGAGCAGCAGGAAATCCGCGTGTCGCGCATCGCCACGCTGTGCATCGGCGTGCTGGCGATCATCCTCGGCCTGCTGTTTGAGTCGCAGAACATCGCGTTCCTGTCCGGCCTGGTACTGGCAATCGCCGCCTCGGTGAATTTCCCGGTGCTGTTCCTCTCGATGTACTGGAAGGGCCTGACCACCCGTGGCGCGGTGACCGGCAGCCTGGCGGGACTGGTCTCGGCCATCGTGCTGCTGGTGCTGAGTCCGGCGGTGTGGGTCAACGTACTGCATTACGACAAGGCGCTGTTCCCCTATTCCAACCCTGCCCTGTTTTCCATGAGCCTGGCGTTTTTCAGCGCCTGGGTCTTTTCCGTCACCGACCGCTCGCCCCGCGCTGCCGTTGAACGCGGGCGTTACCTGGCGCAGTTCATTCGCTCCATGACCGGCATTGGTGCCGCAGGCGCCAGCAAACACTAACTCTCATTTTCCAACCCGGAGGAATCGTGATGTCTCACGCCCCTACCCTGCAAAGTTTTATCGCTGGCCGCTGGATCGGCCAACACGGCGCCCAGGTGCTGCGCAGCGCCATTGACGGCCACGAGCTGGCACGCACTCACGAGGAGCG
>NZ_JACARK010000846.1:0-1901 GCF_013386655.1 Pseudomonas sp. K5002
GATGTGTTGCATGATTTCGCGCTTGCCGCCGAAGCAGCCCACCGGCATGCCGCCGCCGATGATCTTGCCGAAGGTGCTCAGGTCCGGCGTGACGCCGTAGTAAGCCTGGGCGCCGCCGAGGGCAACGCGGAAGCCGGTCATCACTTCATCAAAAATCAGCACCACGCCGTGCTTGTCGCACTGTTCCCGCAGGCCTTCCAGGAAGCCCGGCGCCGGCGGCACGCAGTTCATGTTGCCGGCCACCGGCTCGACGATGATGCACGCCACTTCCTGGCCGACTTCGCTGAGCATCTGCTCGACGGCAGCGATGTCGTTGAACGGCAGGGTCAGGGTATGTTTGGCAAACGCGGCCGGCACCCCGGCGGAGCTCGGTACGCCTTGGGTCAGTGCACCGGAACCGGCCTTGACCAGCAGGCTGTCGGAGTGGCCGTGGTAGCAGCCTTCGAACTTGATGATGCTGTCGCGGCCGGTAAACCCACGGGCCAGGCGAATCGCGCTCATGGTGGCTTCGGTGCCGGAGCTGACCATCCGCACCATCTCCATGGAGGGCACGATGGAGCACACCAGGTCAGCCATCTCGGTTTCCATGGCGGTCGGTGCGCCATAGGAAAGGCCGTGTTGCAGCTGCTGGCGCACCGCGTCCAGTACTTCCGGATGGCTGTGGCCGAGGATCATCGGGCCCCACGAACCCACGTAGTCGACGTAGCGCTTGTCATCTTCGTCGGTGACGTAGGCGCCTTCGGCATGCTTGAAGAACAGTGGGGTGCCGCCAACGCTCTTGAACGCTCGCACGGGAGAGTTTACACCGCCGGGAATGTGTTTCTGGGCATTGGCAAACAGGGTTTCGGAACGGGACATGATCGTGTTCTCTGAATTCAAGATTTTAGAAGATCGTTGAAAGCGCGGGCGCGGCGCGTGACTTCCTGGGTGCTGTCGGCACCAAACAGGCCGTGGACCACTGCCAGCAAGTCGGCACCGTGGGCCACCAGCGGCTCGGCGTTTTCCAGGGTGATGCCGCCGATCACGCAGATCGGCAGGTGCAACCGCGCGCGGGCCTGGGCCAGCAGTTCAACGGTGGCTGCCGGCGCGCCGGGCTTGGTGTTGGAATTGAAGAAGCGGCCGAAGGCGACATAACTGGCACCTTCGCGTGCAGCCTGCTCGGCCAGTTCGATCTGGCTGTGGCAGGTGGAGCCGATGATCGCCTTGGAACCGAGCAGCGCACGGGCCGGGGTCAGCGGGCCGTCGGTCTGGCCCAGATGCACGCCGACGCCGAGGCGTGCGGCCAGTTCGGCGTCATCGTTAATGATCAGTTGGGTCTTGTAGCGCGAGCACAGCTCTCGCAGTTTTTCGGCTTCCCGCAGGCGGCGCGCTTCGTCACTGCTTTTATCGCGGTATTGCAGCAGGGTCACGCCACCGTCCAACGCCGCTTCGACGTAGGCCAGGAACTTGCCGGCCAACAGTTGGCTGTCGGTAATGGCATAAAGGCCACGTAGTTTCATCGGGCAGGCCTCTTGGTGTTACGAGCAGAAATCCAACGGCAGACGACGAGGCACGAATTGCCCCTGGCCGAGTTGTTCAGCGTCACGCAGGGTGCGCCAAGTGTAGTTGAGGGCCGATTGCACCGCGCTGACCAACCCTTCGCCTTGTGCCAACCGACCGGCAAGCGCGCTGGCCAGGGTGCAGCCCGAACCGTGATAACTGCCGGGCAGTCGCTGGCAGGTAAAGGTCTGGTGCGTGCCGTCGCGGCTGTAGAGGCGGTTGTGCACTTCGTGCTCGTCGCCATGGCCGCCGGTGATCAGCAGGTGCTTGATGAACGGCAGCAGTTTCGCTGCGCATTCGTCCGCCGTGCCCTCGGGCAATTCGGCGAGGATGCGTGCTTCAGGCAGGTTGGGGGTGGCGAT
>NZ_JACARK010000085.1:0-2520 GCF_013386655.1 Pseudomonas sp. K5002
CGCGCACCATGGCTACCCTGCACACCCAGCTCAACCCGCGCTCGGCGGAATTCGCCGCCAACAGCGCGGCGATGCTCCAACAGGTCGACGCCCTGCATACCCTGCTCGCCCAGGTGCAGCAAGGCGGCGGCGCCAAGGCCCAGGAGCGGCATACGTCGCGGGGCAAGCTGTTGCCCCGCGAGCGGATCAATCGCTTGCTCGACCCTGGCTCGCCGTTCCTTGAACTCAGCCAGCTGGCGGCTTATCAGGTGTACGGCGAAGACGTGCCCGCTGCCGGGGTGATTGCCGGGATTGGCCGGGTGGAAGGCGTCGAATGCATGATCGTCGCCAACGACGCCACGGTGAAAGGCGGCTCGTACTACCCGCTGACCGTCAAGAAACACCTGCGCGCCCAGACCATCGCCGAGCAGAACCGCCTGCCGTGCATCTACCTGGTGGACTCCGGCGGCGCCAACCTGCCGCGTCAGGATGAAGTGTTCCCGGATCGCGAGCACTTCGGACGGATCTTCTTCAACCAGGCGAACATGAGCGCCCAGGGCATCCCGCAGATCGCAGTGGTGATGGGTTCCTGCACCGCCGGTGGTGCCTATGTGCCGGCGATGGCGGACGAAGCAATCATGGTCCGCCAGCAAGCCACCATCTTCCTCGCCGGCCCGCCGCTGGTGAAGGCGGCGACCGGAGAAGTGGTCAGCGCCGAAGACCTGGGCGGTGCCGATGTGCACTGCAAGATTTCCGGGGTGGCCGACCACTATGCCGACAGCGACGAACATGCGCTGGCCCTGGCTCGGCGCAGTGTGGCCAACCTCAACTGGCGCAAGCTGGGGCAATTGCAACAACGCACGCCGCTGGCGCCGCTTTATAGCAGCGAAGAGCTGTACGGCGTGATTCCGGCCGACGCCAAGCAACCGTTCGATGTACGCGAGGTGATCGCGCGATTGGTGGACGGCTCGGTGTTCGATGAATTCAAGGCGTTGTTTGGCACCACTCTGGTGTGCGGCTTTGCGCACCTGCACGGCTATCCGATTGCGATCCTGGCCAACAACGGCATCCTCTTCGCCGAGGCCGCGCAAAAAGGCGCGCACTTTATCGAACTGGCCTGCCAGCGCGGGATTCCGCTGTTGTTCCTGCAAAACATCACCGGCTTCATGGTCGGCCAGAAATACGAAGCCGGCGGCATCGCCAAGCACGGCGCCAAACTGGTGACAGCGGTAGCCTGTGCCAAGGTGCCGAAGTTCACCGTGATCATCGGCGGCAGCTTCGGCGCCGGTAACTACGGCATGTGTGGACGCGCCTACGACCCGCGCTTCTTGTGGATGTGGCCCAACGCACGCATCGGCGTGATGGGCGCCGAACAGGCCGCCGGCGTGCTGGTGCAGGTCAAGCGTGAGCAGGCCGAGCGCGCCGGCCAGGGTTTCAGCAGCGATGAGGAAGCGGCGATCAAGCAGCCGATCCTCGACCAGTACGAAACCCAGGGCCACCCCTACTACTCCAGCGCACGGCTGTGGGATGACGGCGTCATCGACCCGCTGCAGACCCGCGACGTGCTCGCCCTGGCCCTGTCCGCCGCGCTGAACGCCCCCATCGAGCCGAGCCGCTTCGGCGTGTTCCGCATGTAAATGGAGCTGCACCCCATGAGCGATTTCAACACCCTCGAACTGATCACCGACCCCCGTGGCTTTGCCACGCTGTGGCTCAGTCGTGAAGCCAAGAACAACGCGTTCAATGCCGAAATGATCCGCGAACTGATCATTGCCCTGGATCGGGTGCAAGGCGATCCGGCCCTGCGCTTTCTGGTACTGCGCGGGCGCGGCAAACACTTCAGCGCCGGCGCCGACCTGGCCTGGATGCAGCAGTCGGCCGAACTGGATTACCACACCAACCTGGACGATGCCCGAGAACTGGCGGAGCTGATGTACAACCTCGCCAAGCTGAAGATCCCGACGCTGGCGGTAGTCCAGGGTGCGGCCTACGGTGGTGCCCTGGGGTTGATCAGTTGCTGCGACATGGCGATTGGCGCCGACGATGCGCAGTTCTGCCTGTCGGAAGTGCGCATTGGCCTGGCGCCGGCGGTGATCAGCCCGTTCGTGGTGCAGGCGATCGGCGAACGGGCAGCCCGTCGCTATGCCCTCACAGCGGATCGCTTTGGCGGTCAGCGGGCACGGGAAATCGGCTTGCTGGCGGAAAGTTATCCTGCCGATGATTTGGACATACATGTCGAATTGTGGATTACCAATCTGCTGCTCAACAGCCCCGCGGCCATGCGCGCCAGCAAGGACCTGCTACGGGAAGTCGGCCACGGTGCCCTGACGCCAGCGTTGCGTCGCTACTGCGAGAACTCCATCGCCCGGATCCGCGTCAGCACCGAAGGCCAGGAAGGCCTGCGTGCCTTTCTGCAAAAACGCGCGCCCAACTGGCAGCCTCAGGAGCCGCGTTCATGAAGACGCTTACTACCGTATTGGTAGCCAACCGTGGCGAAATCGCCTGCCGGGTGATGCGTACCGCCAAGGCCATGGGCCTGAC
>NZ_JACARK010000847.1:0-7432 GCF_013386655.1 Pseudomonas sp. K5002
GACCTCGGTCAGCGCGGCGGGCTCGGTGCTGGCCCATGCCGATGGCGTGGAATTCGGCCAAACCCTGGGTGAAACCGTGGCGCTGGTGGAGGTCAAGGACACGCCGAAGGTCGGCCTGCTGAATGCCCCGGGCACCCTGACCAATGACCGCGGATACGCCCTGGTGCCGTACGTCACGCCGTATCGCAAGAACCGCGTGGCCGTGGACACCAGCGAACTGGACACCAGCGTCGACATCGCCGAAGGCGTGACCAACGTGGTGCCGCGTCGCGGTGCGGTGGTCAAGGCGGTATTCGCCGCCGGCCGATCGGAAAAAATACTGCTCAACGTCCGCTTGCAGGACGGCTCGCTCTTGCCTTTCGGCACCACCGTGCAGGACGACCAGGGCGCCAGTGTCGGCGTGGTCGGCCAGGCCGGACAAGTGCTGCTGTCGGCGGGCAAAGGTGTCACCTACACCATGAAATGGGGTGGCAACGCCGCGCAGCAGTGTGAAATCAATTTGGATATCAGCAGCACGCCAGCCACCGACGGTTATCGGGTGATGGACGCTGTGTGCGTAGGAGTTCGTCCATGAAACAGATAAACAAGTGGAAAAAACGCGTGCTGTTGAGCGCGCTGGCGGTGGCACCGTTTGCCCTGTCAGAGATGGCGTTGGCCGACTGTGCGTCTACCAGCGCGACCCAGAGCGTACACCCCATCGGGGATGTGTACATTCCTCAGGATGCGCCGGTGGGGTCAACCATCGGGCTGGTCAAGTACACCCGCTTCCCGATCATCAACTGCACGACGACGGTACCGTTTTCAATCCAGGCCAACATGCTCGGTGCCAAGTTACCCGCGGTCACCGCCGCCATTGGCGCGGTGCAAGGCAGCCAACTGTACGCGACGAACATACCGGGAATCGGGGTAGGCGTGGTCAACGAAAGCCGCCCCAGCTTTCTGTGCCGGACCTCCGGCAACTGGTACTTCCCGCTGACGTACGCCAGCTGTAATACCGGTGGTTTCGCCTCCAATACCAATAACAGCTTGATCCTGATCAAAACCGGACCGATCCCGGCAGGCGTCAATGATTTCGGCAACCTGCAGGTGTACACCGTCACGATCAACAACAACGGTACGCCGTTCGACTGGATCGACGGTCGCCTGACCGGCAGCGTGACCGTGGCCGGCTGCAGCATGCCCGAAGGCGTGGGCAGCATCATCGACGTTCCGTTGAACAACTGGGAAAAGCGCGTGTTCAACGGTCCCGGCAGCGTCACGCCAACCGAAAGTTTCAATATCCCGCTGAATAACTGCATTGCCGGGACGTACGCGGGGAATCCGACCTGGAACTACTTCCAGGGCAACACCGCCAACATCCGCCTGGATGGCGCCAAGGGGTCGGTGATTGTCGATGCCGGCCAGGGAGTCCTGGGGCTCAACTCTGAAGCCACCGCCAGCGGCGTGGCGGTACAGGTGCTCAAGCAGGACGGAACCGTGCTGCCGCTGGGCGTCGACGTACCGATCATGCCGGTCCAGGACGGCACCACCAACCTGCAGTTCGGTGCCCGCTACATCCAGACCGCCGGCGACGCCTCCGGGCCGCAGCCCGGTATTGCCAACGCCACCGCGAACTTCACCATCACCTACAAATAGGAAAAACCCCATGCAACGTTTTACCCGTCGCTTCATGGCCGCTTGCGTGCTCTCCACCGTGGTTGCCAGCGGTGCTGCTATTGCCAACGATCACCCGACCATCCGCGCCATGTCGGGTGCCGAGCAGATCAAGCAATTGCCGGCCGCCAAGACCGCGCTGATCGTGATCGACTTCCAGAACGAATACTTCACCGGGCGCATGCCAATCCCGGATGGCGCCAGTGCCCTGGCGAAAACCCGCGAGCTGATCAACTACGCCGACAGCCACAAGATCCCGGTCTACCACGTGCAGCACGTGTCGCCGGCCGGCGCTGCGGTATTCGCCATTGATGGCGAGACCGTAAAGTTCCACAAGGACATGCAGCCACGCCCTCAGGACCACGTGGTGCAGAAGAACACCGTAAGCGTGTTCGCCAGCACCGACCTGGCCACACAACTGAGCAAGGCCGGGATCAACACGCTGATCATCAGCGGCCTGATGACCCACGCCTGTGTCGCCGGTGCCGCCCGTGATGCAGCGCCACTGGGTTTCAACGTGATCGTTGCTTCCGATGCTTCTGCCACCCGTGCGATCACCCGTCTCAATGGCCAAAGCGTCGACAAGGACGCCTTGCATCAATCGGCACTGGCCGAAGTCGAGGACACCTTCGGCGATGTGATGACCACCGAGCAAATCGTCAAGTTGCCCGTGCTCTAAACCGCTGCGACACGCCCGGCGTCATACCCGGGCGACCTTATTCCTTTCAGATGAGCCGACTTCAATGACGAGTTTTCCCATACGCGTGCTGGTACTCGAGGATCATCCTTTTCAACGTGCCGTCGCAGTGAGCCTGCTGCGCCAACTGGGTTGCCACGAGGTATTCGAGGCCGCAGACGGTGTGCAGGCGCTGACGGTGCTGCAACAGGTGGGCGGGGTGGATATTGCCCTGTGCGACCTGTGCATGGACGGCATGGATGGCCTGGAGTTTCTTCAGCAGGTGGGGCACTCGGGACTGGTCGGCTCGGTGATTATCAGCAGCTCACTGTCGGCCGATGTGCGCCGCACGGTGCAGCAGATCGTTTCGTTGCTGGGCCTGGAAATGCTCGGTGACGTCGGCAAGCCGTTGCAGGCCCACGCCCTGGAGACCCTGCTAAAAAAGCGCTCCAGTGGCCCTGGTGTCGCGCCACCCAAGGCTGCACCGGTACGCCTGGCCAGCGATGAAGAAGTGCGGTGGGCCCTCAACGAACAGCAACTGCAGGCCTGGTACCAGCCCAAGGTCGACCTGCATACCGATGACGTCTGCGGCGTAGAGGTGCTGACCCGCTGGGTGCACCCGTTGCGCGGCATCCTGTCGCCGGCCGTGTTCATGCCGGTGCTGGAGCGCTGCGGCTTGCTGGATACGCTGTTGTTCATGCAGATGAACCAGGCCCTGAGCCTGCAGCGACTGGCGAAAAACGCCGGGCTGGCGCTTGACCTGTCGTTCAACCTGAATGCCAGCCAGTTGACCAACAGCAACCTGACCGCAGTGATCAAGGGCATCCTCTCGCTGCACCAGACGGCACCTGCCAGCGTGACCTTCGAACTCACCGAAAGTGGCCTGCTGGAAGCCCCGGCCACCAGCCTGGAAACCCTGGTGCGCCTGCGCATGATGGGCTGCAAGTTGTCCATCGACGACTTTGGTGCAGGCTTCTCGTCGTTGCAGCGCCTGTGCCAGTTGCCGTTCAACGAGATCAAGCTCGACGGGGAGTTTATCCGCACCTTGCTCCACGAACCGCGCTGCCAGGCAATCGTCAGCAGTACCCTGGCATTGGGGGAAACCCTGGGGATGTCCGTGGTAGTGGAAGGCATCGAGACGGAGGAGCAGCGCGAGTCGTTGCTCGCGATGGGATGCACTCAAGGGCAGGGCTACCTGTTCGCCCGGCCCATGAATGATGTGGATCTGCTGCGCTGGCTACCGGCGGCGTCGAATATTGAACGACGCTCCTGATCAGCCCTTGGCGGCCATCGCAGTGACTTCAACCCGCATGCCTTCGACGGCCAGGGCGGCAACACCAACCGCCGCACGCACCGGCCAGGGCTTGGCGAAGTAGCGCTTGTAGACTTCATTGAAAGCGGCGCGGTCGGCCATGTCGGTCAGGTAGATGGTCAGGTGCATGACCCGGTCAATCGAACTGCCGGCACGTTCCAGGGCCACCTTGAGGGCTTGCAGGGTGCATTCGCTTTGCAGGGTGATGTCGCCAAGCTCCAGGCTGCCGTCGGCGCGGGTAGGGATTTGCGTGGAGACGAGGATGCCGTTGAAGCCGATAACGTCGGAAGAGATGGAGTCCGGGTCGAGATCGGGGGTGAAGGCGAGGTCGTGGTTGGCCATGGGATTCCCTTGGGTGACATCAGAAAGAAGGCCGATATGGTCCCCGAAAAAAAGGCCCGGGGCAAACCCGGGCCTTTTCGGCGAAGCAGCAAGGTAAAACGAAAGTCCACGATCAACCGTGTTTGTTTAACTAGCCTGTTGTTTCGTGGATAGTTTAATTGCCAATAGTTGCGTGCGCAGGTGCACTGCCGATTAAACTCGATTAATTAAAATTCACTGTGCATATGCGCACGCTGCTGTAGTTTTAACCCTGTCTTAGCCGCTCTGCTTCGACAACATCCTTTGGTTTGCCGCCGCAGTCTCTGCGGCGGATTTTTTATGGGCGCTGATGTATATATATTTAACTTATTTATAAAGTGGCACTTTGATAGTTGATTGAATCAAACTATCAGTACACCAAGAGAGGCTTATGCCTGCCCCATTTCGCACAACTGCTATGCAAGATGAGGGATTAATCCACCGCCGCTGAATGCCTATAGTTCTTTCACCGCCGCAGCGCCCCACGGGGCATGCGAAATCCAGTCGTAGATTGAGGTGATCATAATGAATAGCGAATTCAAGCCTGACGTGGCCGATACCCAACCGCAGCACCTGCTCGATGCCGAATACTTTGAATACAGCAAGGCCGCCAATCCCATCAGCGCCAACCTGATCACGCGCATTCCCTATCACAGCTTCCCGGCCTCGCTGTACGACAGTGGGCCCTCTCGGGTAGTGCCGCTGGACCTCAGCGATGCCTTGGGTTGCGAAGGTCCGGCCACCGGTCCGGGGCTGTGTGCGAACTTCATTCGCCTGAACGCCGGCGATACGCTGGAACTGCACCCCAACGCCACCTCACAGGTGTTTTATGTCATCGCCGGGCAGGGCAGTGTGGTTCAGGGCGCGCACCGCATCGACTGGACCAAAGGCTGCTTCATTGCGCTGCCAGGTCTGCAGCAAGCGCGGTTCAGCGCATCAGAGGATGCGCGCCTGTATTACGTCCACGATGAGCCGCTGTTGCGTTACCTGGGCGTGATCCGCAGTGCCGATCGCTTCGTGCCGACGCTGTATCCCGCGGAGCTGGCCAACGCAAAACTGCGCGAAGCGGCCGATGATCCCCGCGCCCAGGACCGTAGCCGTATCAGCATCCTGCTGGGCAATCGCAACTTCCCGCAGACTCGCACCGTGACCCATGTGCTGTGGGCGATGTACGGCATCCTGCCGCCGGGGTCGATTCAGAAGCCCCACCGACACCAGTCGATTGCGCTGGATTTCATCATTGATTGCCCCAAGGGCTGCTATTCGCTGGTGGGCACCGAACTGGACGCCGATGGGCAGATCCGCAACCCGGTGCGGGTCGACTGGTCGCCGGGCCTGGCGTTCGTGACGCCGCCAGGTTACTGGCATGCCCACTTCAATGAGTCCGACACGGAAGCCTTCCTGATTCCGATCCAGGATGCGGGGCTGCAAACCTATCTGCGGTCGCTGGATATCCGCTTCAGCTGAGACGTTTCCAGTGCGGTGTTTCGCCCAGTTGCTCGACGATAAAGTCGATGAAGCACCGCACTTTGGAAGACACGATGCGCTTGGGTGGATAAACGAACCAAACCGCCGATTCACGGCCTGCGATGCGGATATCCCACTCAGGCAACCACACCAGCAACTCGCCGGTTTCAATGGGTTTGGCTACCAGCCAGTCGGGCAGCAAGGCAAATCCCAGGCCCTGTTGTGCGGCGATCAATTGTGCGTCCAGGTCGTTGATCCGGATGCTGTCTTTATGCACCAGCGGTGACACCTCACGCCCGTTGGCAAAAGCGCTGTCAGCCGCCCCCAGAATCGCCGGCATGGCAGCCAGGTCGGCAGGGTTGACCGGCGCCGGATACTCCCGGCAAAACGCCGGGCTGGCCACCAGCCGGTAGCGCTCATCGCAGATCTTGCGTGCCTTCAACGTGGAATCCGCCAGGGTGCCAATGCGGATCGCCAGGTCCGCGCCGGCATGAATCAGGTTGACGTGGCTGTCGTCCAGCACCAGTTCCAGCTTAATCTGCGGGTAGCGGGCCAGGAAGGCATTCAAGGTGGGAAGGATATGGTGGCGGGCAAAGGCGGGCGGCAGGTTGAGCTTGAGCACGCCCCGTGGTTGTTCGTTCAGTGCGGAGGTGGCGGCCTTGGCTTGTTCGAGTTCATCCAGTACCCGGCGTGCGTGCGTCAGGAATGTCTGGCCACCCTCGGTCAGGTGCAGCGTACGGGTAGAGCGGTTGAACAAGGCGATGCCGAGGTCCTGTTCAAGGTCCTTCACGTAGCGTGAAACCGTGGAAGCCTTGATGCCAAGCCGGTCGGCGGCACGGGAGAAGTTATTGCCCTCGGCGGCTTCGACAAAGGCGGTTAACGCAGCGAAGTAATCCAAGGGCGGCCTCGACTTGACGGTGGGTTGCCTGGCGCTACAGCGGCGTCAGCACGTTCATCACGGTGTCCAGCGCCACCCGGGTATCGTCCAGTTGCACCAGGGAGGCATGCCGCGCGCCGAGGGCGTCACGGTTCTTGATCGCGGTGAGGATCGCTTTGTGCCGGGGCAGGCTGAGGCCCTGGATGTCGGGGCGACGGTTGGTGATGTTGATGGACTCGCGAAGTGGCAGCGACAGCATATTGCACATGTAGGCCAGCAAGTCGTTGCGGGTCGCATCGGCAATCGCCCGGTGGAAGTCCAGGTCGGCCTGCAGCAACGTTTCGTGGGTATTGGCGGTTTCCATGCCGAGGTAGGCTTTTTCGATGGTGGCGATGTCGGCGTCGGTGGCGGTAGTCGCGGCCATCGCGGCGATTTCCGGCTCGAGGATCCGGCGCACACCGGCCAGGGTGTTGAAAAACTCGCTGTGGGGTGTCGACTGCATCAGCCAGGTCAGCACGTCCGGGTCCAGCAAGTGCCACTGCACCCGTGGGCGCACCACGGCGCCGACCTTGGGCTTGGAAATCACCAGGCCCTTGGCGCTGAGCACCCGGGTCGCCTCACGCAATACCGAGCGGCTGACCTTGTACTCCTCGCACAAGGTGGCCTCCATGGGCAACCGTTCTTCCGGCTTGAAGCGCCCGGAAACGATGTGCATGCCCAAGTCCTGGACGATTTGGGCGTGCATGCTCTTGCGCGGCTTGGTCGGCTGCTGATCCATAACAGGGAGGCTACTCTGGCGAAATACGCGGCATCATAGCATTGCTCCCGTCCCAATTAGTGGGAATGACGCGGCACTTCGGCGCCACGGCAGCCCACCAGGAAGTCGAAGTCGCAGCCCTGGTCTGCCTGTAATACGTGGTCGATGTACAGCTGCCGGTACCCCCCGACAATCAGCTGCTCGGGCGGCGCAAGGTCGGCCATGCGGGCCGCCAGTTCGGCGTCCGGAATGTCCAGGTGCAGGCGGCCATTGGCGCAATCGAGTTCGATCCAGTCGCCTTCCTTGACCGTGGCCAACGGGCCGCCGGCC